>CAZPRQ010000034.1:0-14523 GCA_964589415.1 uncultured Candidatus Saccharibacteria bacterium | reverse complement strand
TGCTCCCGTTCTTCATCGGACAGCTCAACCGTTGAGGCCATTTGCCCCGCTTCCAGGGCCACTCGGTATTTATCCAGCACCTGTTTTTTTATTACCATTTCCCTGTCGCCGTTCTTGGCGCCTTTGCTTACTGTTTCCAGGCGTTTTTCCACGTTTTGTAAATCTGCCAATTGGAGTTCAATGGCAATCGTCTCCATATCGCGTTTTGGATCCACCGAGCCTTGGACGTGAATAATATCATCATTCTTAAAAAATCTTACGACTTCTAAAATTGCGTCCACTTCTCTTATGTGCGAAAGGAATTTGTTGCCCAGGCCTTCGCCGGTGGATGCGCCCTTAACCAGCCCCGCAATGTCCACAAATTCAATTGTGGTGGGGACTATTTTTTCCGACTTTTCTAAGTCAGATAGCTTGGCCAGCCTTTCGTCCGGCACGGCAACCACGCCCACATTGGGGTCAATAGTCGCGAACGGGTAATTGGCGGCTTCTACTTTGCTTTTGGTAATGGCGTTAAACAGGGTGGATTTGCCTACATTAGGCAAACCCACAATGCCGATTTTGAATGACATAAAATGGTGATTAGTGAATAGTGGACAGTGGTTGAGACTTCTTGCAAAATAAGCTTTTGTGATAATTTTTTTAAATTTCGAGCGAAAAAGGCAAAGAAGGATGAAGGCGTAATGGCTTAATTACGCTGAATCCTGATGAGCCTTTCGCAGCCGAAATTTGAAAAAATTAGCCGGAATGTTATTTTGCAAGAGGTCTTTAGTATAAAACAGAAAAGCTTTTCCGTCTATGCCAGAAACTCTTTTAACCAAGCTGACGTTTTGTTCGCCATGGTAATATGACAAAATAAAAAAGAGGCCTTTGGCCTCTTAATTGAGTGAAATACGAGATAGTCTTGAGTACGCCTCTAGATTTTATTGTCTATTTGAACAATTTGAGCTATGAAGTCTTTGTAAATTTTTTCTTTTTCCTTGCCATCGGTATCATAAGTATTCTTAGATTTTTTTAGATATTCAAGATACGGAGGATAAGCACAAAAAACAAATATATTACGATTGTTTGCTTCTAATCCAAAAGCGCCAATCGTCGATTTTAAATCCAATAATGCTTCCATCATATCCGGACTTAACATATAGTACTGGTCTTCTCGGTTGGTTTTAAAAAAATCGAATTCATCGTTAAAAACGGCATAATCCAACTCTCCCTTAATTAAGTTAGTACGGAAATGTTTGAGCAAGACATTAGGTAGATTTTTGGATACTATTTCCATAGTCCGAGTTTTATCTAAATTTTCTATTTCAACCGCAAGTAAGTTAGTCCCAAATGAGTGCATTATTTCAAAGAGCTTAAAGTGTCGGAATTGAAAATATCCTTCAATAAAATCTAGCTGCATTACATTTCTAAGATTGTTGAAGAAGAGGTATTTTTCTTTCAGTGATGTTCGAATATCATCCCCATATACACCGTTAAAATTCCAATCGTTTCTATGTACTATGGCACGATTGCGAAAATCAGTGTATGTTCTGGTCATATGATGCCAGAACAAAATAGCTGCTGCGCCTAAAAGAGAATAGAAAATTACCTGAAAATTGTCCATAATTTGTTATATCAATTTTTTTTGGCACAAGGCGCAAGCCGTAGTTGTTCCAAAGATAACTAGGATTATTGAGTCAAATTTTATTTATACACTCTTTCGTCGTTGCTATTTAGAATAGGCAGCAGGGCTTGTGTATTTAATACTTCAACATCGTATTTATTAGCTCTAACAATATATTTGGTCTTCCCACCGTTTTTTAAAAAAATATCCCAACTAGGTACGCCAATCAGTCCAGTTTCGTGGGAATAGTAAATTGTCCCTTTATACGACAACCAACTGCCCCACGGGTGAACAGCATTTGCGGTGGAAATAACATAACCGGAAGAAAGGGTGTAAGCGGAAAGATTCCCGTTTTCAACATTTCGCTGTGAATAACCTAAGCCGGTAAAAGCTTGCCAATTGGAAAAAGGAATTTTGTTTTGTCCGCTAATAAAATAAATTGTGCCATTGTCATTTACCAAACTTGCTGAAGGGTAGGGGAAAGAAGCGGGGTTCGTATTACTCACTGCTGGATTTTGCTGCGTTGAGGGTATGGTTAAATTCCCTGTTGTTGCAGTGGTGGTTGTTGGATTTACAGTAATTGGGGTTGAGGTTGCGGTTGGAGTAGTTGGGTTTGTGTTAGAGGTGGTGGTAGGTAAAGCAGAGATGTTGCCGCCTAACAAATTTGCTATTGCAGTGGCGGCGGGCTTGGGGCTGCCATTTGAGTTTGTAATAGCATAGCCATAACCTGATGTCTGCTTGCTGCATTCGTCTGCAACAGCAGGCTTCCAGCCCCAAAGATTAAAACCGTATTTATTGGCTTGGGCTGTTTGGATAATTGCCGTATCTACTCGCGACTGATTACTGTCTTGGTCGGCCGAACATGAGCGTGCTCCGAATTCACCAAGCATCAGCGGCGTGTTGGGGTATAAGGCTTTAAATCTTGAAGCGCGCAAATTTATTTCGGTTTTTATTTCATCGTTGGTTTTGGTTTCCAAATCGTAGGCCACCATACTGACAAAATCAAAAGGATTAGGAGTGGCAATGGGGGAGCTGCCTTGCGCCCAGCCTAAATTAAGCAAGTTATAATCGTGATAGCCGATTTTGAATTTGGCGCGCAGCGCGCCGGGGAGTTGGTTTGGCAGATTTCCGAGTGTTGAACGCAGGTAGCCGGCAATTTGGGCGGCATTGGAATAAGCGTTCAAATTGCAGGGTTCAGCGTTTTCCGTAAAGACCAGTATATTAACCATATCCTCATAGCCATCGAGCCGTTTTAAAAATTCCGAAGCGTAATTAACGAAGGCTTGGTATTGGGTAGGGTTGGTTATCCAATTGCAATAATCAATGCCTTCCGGCGACCAGTCGCTGCCTAAGTAATTCAGGCCGATTATTGCCTGCATGTTCTGCGCCCGCAAGTCATTCAGTGTTTGTTTTAACACATTAAAATTGGTGTCGTTATAAACTGGCGGATTGTTTAATGGTTTGGGGTTTAATTCATTCCATGGAGTAACAAGCCAAATGGTATTAAAACCGGCTTGTTTGATTTTGGGTAATTGCGTTGATAGATTGAGCAACGAAGAAGTATAGGGAATACCCGCTTCATACCAGGTTACACTTTTAAGGTTATTGAACTGCGATGGCTGGTTGCTAAAATCGCAGTTGCCGGAACTTAATGTCGCCGAAGTTGAGGTCAAAGTAGCTTTACTGATGCTATCAATTATATAAAACTGCATGCCGTTGGTTACCCAGTTGCCGGAGGCTTGCGAAAGCTGTTCATTAGCTAATTTTTTAGCGAACAAATCTCCAGTCGGACTGCCAATGTGAACCTCGTAGTCTACCGGAGCCCAAGCGGTTATTGTGGTCGTTGCGGTATTGCTAAAACAGGATTTTACCGGGGTTGGATTTAAAGAAATGGAGGCAGGACATCCGGCAGTGGTAGAGTTTACCGTTAAGGTTGCTAAAACATTTTGGGTTACAGTCGCTACAAGGTAAAATTTCATCCCATTGGTTACCCAGTTGCCGGTAGCTTTGGTAATTGGGGTATTGGCCGCTTGCTGGGCAAAAAGCGTGCCGGTTGGGCTGTCTACCCGCACGTCGTAATTTACAGCGGCATTGGCATTTATGGTCGTCGTGCCAAGCGTGCCGGAGCAGACTTGGATTGGGTTAGGGGTTGCAGTAAGGGTGTTAACACAGCCTTGAGTGGTAAATGTTACGGTAGTAGAGCCTAACGCGGCCGAGGTAGCGGTATCGGTAACATAAAAGATCATCCCATTGGTTACCCAATTACCCGTGGCTTGGGTTATTTGAGTATTGGCCGCTTGGCGAGCAAATAAGTCTCCGGTCGGGCTGTTTATTCTTACGTCATAATTTACCGGAGCGTTGGCTGTTATTGTGATAGTTGTTGAAGCGCTGCCATCGCAAATTTTAACCGGGTTTGGATTGGCCGTAATTGTAGTGGTGGAAGTTCCAAGCACTGAACCTTGTTGCGACCGTACAATTTCGTCATAAGTTAAGGCTTGGGTAGAGATTGGACTAAACGAAAAAACCACCGCAAAGAATAATAGTAATGCAGTGATTTTTGTTCTAAAAATTTTCATAGTATTAAGAGGCTATTATTTGCCTTTATTATAGTACTTTTATGTCTAAATTAAAAATTAGTCATTTGCCCTTATGATGACCATTACCGCTAAATTGAGTTTGACAAAGTGTGTATAAAAAGTTATTTTTTGCGTATGTCAAAAAAGAAGCAAAATCCTCGGCCACCGGGGATGGCAAAAGGGTTGTGGATGAGTATGCGGGTAAAACCGCCAAAAACCGCAAATCCCCAAACAATTATTGGAGGATATAACCTTCTCAAAAAGTCAGTCAAAGGGAGGAAAGGTAGTTGGTAAAGACGCGCGCGGCATGTTTTACGCCGCGCTTATTTTTTTAGGTTATTTGTGAATTAAAAGAGGGTCATCCTCTCCGAGAGGATGACCCTCTTGTTTATAGCTAAGTTTACTTTTACTTGACGGAAAGTTTTTTAGCCATTATTATTGTAATCAAGATGCGAAAGGAAAAGACGCTTTACGCGCCAGCAAAGAGCGTTTTTATTTTTTGGATCTAGAAATTCCCTAGGAGGTTTTTATTGAAATGAAAAAGTCCCAGAAAGAGAAGATTCGGGATGCGCAAGTGAAAAGGCGAGCAGTCAATATTACTCCCGAGCAAATATGGGGTGTTAAGGAGGTTCAAGAATCTCCAGACGTTATGTGTTTGTTGGCCAATATGCGGACACTCAACACCGCTGTGGCTGGTATTCGCAACCCGACGAGGTTGGCTGAGCTTCTGTATGACGCCGCGAGGACTTACACGAAACGCAATCCTAGCATTATTCATGTCCTCGATACTTCCGTGGAAGACTCTCAAGTTCAGTTTCTCATGCACCCGTATCGGGAAGGCGATGACCATGTCATTGCAATTCGCATGGAATCGGCGGACTGGAATACTCTGCTTCGACAAGCGAGGCCGGTTTCTACCGGCGTGTCGGCGTAGCGAGTTGTAGTTACCCCTGGGCGTAACTCCGGACGCCCATAAGGAGAGAGTCGTTGTATTTGCTCCCCGCAAATGACTCTCTCCTCCCACCCAAACCCTTTGTAGGGTTTTTTTGTTGACTTATTCTGTTGACTTATTCTTAAAATTTTCTTAATATTACTTCTAAGTACGCTGTTATGCGTGCTAAATTTATTTTAGAGCAAACAGGAGGTTGGAATGTCCTCGACTTCTAGGGGAAGACAGGCAGGAGCAAACATAATGTCCAGAATGCGGTCACGAGAATTGCAGCGAATGTCCGCAGCTGACAAGGAAGACACTATCAAGCCGCCAAGTAGGTCGACTACATCGTCAGCACCTTTAGCGGTGAACCGCTTCTATGGCTGGCAGAACAGAATGCCGAAAACGGCAGCAGAATCTCGGGCGTACATGGACGCAAGATTCAAATAGCGCGCCGAGCGTCATCTCTCAAAGCGGGGAAGGAGGTTAAAACACCCTTCCCCGCAAACCACCCTTCAGAGGTGTTTTTTTATTATTCACTTGACCCAAAGTTTTAACGGGTTTAAGGTGTAAGTAGGTAAGTATCTTTCCAAGGAGGGAAATATCTTGTTACCTTATTTGGTCACCCGACCACAACCCCGGCGGCCTCGGTCAAAACATCATGGGCGCAAACAACATCGAGAAAATCGTGGTATAGGAGGAAAATTGTTTGATCCTAGAAGTTCACCGGAATCCGTCAAAGCTGTTTTAGATATCATCCGCGAAAGTATTCGTGTAAAATCCGGATGGAATCCAAATATGGCGGTAAAACGGCTGTATCGGATAATGAAAGGTGACCTATGGGGTCAAGAAGAAAAGCTCAGAGGGTTAAGTGTTCGGATTATCTCCATCCGACCTTATAATAACCGCTTCGTCATCATGTTTATGTTAGACTCGGTGCACGTCCGAGTACGAATTTCGGCCGGCGAGCTGAAAGCCGGAGGTTGGGAGTAGATCCCCAGCAAACAAAGTTACAGTACGCTAACGCGAGAGCTTCCCCCTCTCGCGTTTTTTATTTGCCAAAATTTAGTCCCTTGGTTATAATTGTCCCTAAAGCGGTACGCCGCTTTTTACATTTTTTGCCAGGAGGCGAAATGAATCTTTACCTGCCTGAACGTGGGCGTGCATATGAATTGGAGTTGTGCATGCTTAACGAGTGCGAAAGGCCAGAACATAGGCAATATATTTTTCAGTTGGCAACGAAGTTGGCATTGCCGGAGCGTTACCAACGGAGCAGGCTTGATCGCCGCAACAGGACTAAAAAACGCGGCCGGAAAGCTAAACTTAACCACGGCCGCATCAAAAACATACTCTTTCAATGCGGCCATGCCTACAAGGTTTCGGGGCTGTCTAGCAGCGACTATTTAAAGCTCGAAGCCACGTTCTGCAGGCGGATAGGCGACAGGGCAGTGTTGGTTATAGTGCTTGTGGAGCATTTCCGCGGGCGGAATAGTTTCTACGCGTATGGGGCAGACCTTAGAATGCTCGTAGAGCAGGCGGAGACCAAGTAGTTTTAAGGTTCGCGCGGCAAGGGGGTGCCGCGCTTTAATTTTGCCTTTTTACTTTTTTTATTTGTAGAGGCATAATATAGAGAGGCTTATTAGCCTATAGACTTAACCGCTTACGATGGCAGGTACACAAACACCAATTTTGCGAAATTAAGATTAAAATCTTTGATGGTTGGTGTTATTTGTACTTAGTGGATTAATGTAAATTAATTATATTTGTATGAATATAGACACTTCAATTTTTAAAGCATATGACATTCGGGGAGTTTATCCGGACCAATTAAATGAGGAATTGGCTTACAAAATCGCGCAGGCTTATGTTAAATTTATTAAATCGCGGAAGGAGTCGGAATCTAACACAACAGGACGTGAACGGTTAAGCCTTGTGGTTGGGAAAGACGTGAGGCTTTCAGGCCCTGTTTTGTTGGAAGCGGTAAAAAACGGGCTTAAAGACTGCGGCGCGGATGTTATTGATATAGGCACTGTTACCACGGATATGATGTATTTTGGCGTGGTTCATACCGAGGCGGACGGAGGTCTTATGGTTACAGCTTCCCATAATCCAAAAGAATATAACGGTTTAAAGCTGGTCCGCGCGAAATCCGCTCCCATTTCCGGAGACAGCGGTATATATGAAATTCGTGACATTGCGGTTTCGGGTTATGAATTTAAATCCCCGAATAAAGGAAATGAAACCCAGGTTGACATTTTTGAACCCTATTTAACAAAAGTTTTGTCGGTTATAGATACGGCAAAAATTAAGCCATTAAAAATAGTGGCAAATTGTAATTTTGGCGCTATTGGTAGGAATATTCGGGAAACGGCAAAACGGTTAAATTTGAATATTACGTATTTAAACGAAGACCCCAACGGCAATTTCCCCAAAGGCCGGCCAGACCCGCTTATTCCAACCAACAGAGATGAAACTATTGCGTTAGTAAAATCTACTCGCGCGGATTTTGGCGTAATGTGGGACGCGGACGCGGATAGGTGTTTCTTTGTAGACGAAAATGGGAGGTTTCTTTCCGGTTATTTTACCACCGCGGTTTTAGCGCAATACATAATAAAAAAACACGGCCCGGGAAAAATTTTAGTGGATTCCAAACTAAATTGGGCAACCAAGGACGTGGTGGAAAGCCTGGGCGGCGCTACAGACGTGACTCGTACCGGACACAGTTTTTATAAAGAAAAAATGCGGGAAATAAACGCCTTATTTGGCGGGGAAGTCAGCGCCCATTACTATTTTCGGGATTTTTATTATTTAGACAATGGTTTAATTCCATTTTTGTTAATTTTGGAAATGCTTTCTCAAAGCAGTCAAAAAATGAGCGAGATTTACGAGCCGTTATTTGGTAAAATATTTATTATAGAAGAGACTAATTTTGAGGTAAAGAGCGTTGAAGAAGTTTTAAAAGCGGTAAGGCAAAAATATGCGGATGCCAAATTTTCGGAATTAGATGGCGTTTCTTTGGAATACCCTACATGGCGTTGCAGCGTAAGGGCTTCGAATACCGAACCTATTATTAGGTTAAATTTAGAAGCCCGCAGCAAAGAAGTTATGCAAACAAAGCAGCAGGAATTGATAGAGTTAATAAAAAAATTTGCATAAGCATTTTTATATTAGTATTTAAAGTCCAACTTTTTGTTTAAAGAAAAAGGCCTGCAGAGCGGTTAAGCTAGGCAGGCCTTGTTAATGGCGGAGCGGCATCTTTATGCCGCCATGGACATGTCTATACATCCAAAAAGGCAATTGGCGTTGTTTTCAAGCCATTGTAAACCGCGCGAGCAGATGCGTGCGTACACTATTTGCGGCTGAGAATAACAAAGGCCTATGTAGGCAAAATCTTGTGGATTGGAACAGTTAAACTGTCCGCAATCTTCCACCGCAACAATGAGTATGCTGTTGTTATGCGGGTGAGGATGCCAGATGTTGTATTTATGGGCATTTTCAGGTGTGGCATGCATCACCGAATAACCGAAAATTACAGCATCACTGTCATGAGGCAGTGCAGACGGTGTGCAAGAAATAATAATCATTGACGGCATACGTGACCCCTCCCTTAAAATTGTATCGCAAAACGGCGATTTAAAAACCGGCCGACTTACAGCAGGCCGATTTTTTGTTTGACTTCAAAAATGGTCTGGCTCGCTATGCCGCGAGCCTTGTGGGCGCCTTGGCCCAGAATTTCGGCAATATTTTGTGGGTTAGAAAGCAATGCTTGTTTTTTTTCGCGGAACTCGGCAAAGTATTCGGCAATGTCGGCGGCCAGTGTTTCTTTAAGTTCACTGAATTTTAACGTGTGGTTCTCCTGCATGCCGCGAAAGTAGCCAATTTGCTGCTCGTTTCCAAAATGTTCAAGTAGGGTAAATAAATTTTCCACGCCCGGTGACTTTTTGCCCGGCTCGCTTGCAGTAACAGCCTTTTTCAGCTTGCGAAGAATTTCTTTAGGTTCGTCGTCTAACAAGAGCGCTTCGTCTCCGGTTTTGCTCATTTTATTTTCCGGGTCGGTTAGCGACATTATACGCAAAGGCTTGCGCAAGAATGTATGCGGTTCGGGGAAAGTCTTACCAAATTTATTATTGAATTTTCTGGCAATAATTCTGGCAAGCTCCACATGCTGGGTTTGGTCTTCGCCTACGGGTACGGCGGTTGGTTTATACATTAAAATGTCCGCGGCCATTAGGGCGGGGTAGGTAAGCAGTCCGGCGTTTATGCTTTCTTTGTGCTGCTTAGCCTTGTCCTTGTATTGGGTCATGCGCTCCAATTCTCCTAAGGGGGTAATGCAGTTAAAAATCCAAGCCAGCGTGGCGTGTTCTAAGACATGGTTTTGTAAAAAGAAAACGGATTTTTGAGGGTTTATGCCGGCGGCCAAATAGGTGGCGGCAACGTCCAGCGTATTTAAGGAAAGTTCTTTGGGTTCAAAAGGCGTGGTTATTCCGTGTAAATCGGCTATAAAAAAGTAGCAGGTATGGCCTTGTTCCTGCAGTTCGACAAATTGCTTTAGCGCCCCCAAGTAATTCCCAATATGCAATTTGCCGCTGGCCCGTATGCCGGAAACGATTGTAGTATTCATAAACTAATTATAGCAAATAGGCGCTCGTCTACAAGTATGCAGGGGGAAAACAAAACACCCCCGCCTAAGGCGGGGGGTGTTTTAAGGTTACGGCGGACAAGTTGGGCTTCTATACCTCGATCACAACGGGTAGCACCATTGGCCTACGTTCTGTTTTCTGGTAGAGGTATTCGCCGATTTCATCGCGGATGACATTTCTAAGGTAAGCCCAATTGGGTTCCAGTTTTTCTTTACCCTTGCTGTCTACAAGTTTACGCACTTCGTGTTTAACTTCCCTTATTAGATCGTCATTGCCCTTCATATAAATAAATCCGCGGGATATAATGTCCGGCTGATTTACCATTTTACCGTTTCTGCGGTCGAGCGTCATAATAATGACAAACATGCCGTCTTTGGCCATAACTTGGCGATCGCGTATTACCACTTCGCCAACATCGCCAATCCCCAAACCGTCAATAAAAACGTAGCCCGTTGTAAGGTTGGGGTCTTCCACCACTTTGGCCTGCTGGGCCGAAGTAATTTCCAAAATTTGACCATTGTCCAGAGCAAAAATATTTGCATCCGGCAAACCCATGGTCTTGGCCAATTCCGCGTGGGCGACAATCATATGGTGTTCGCCATGAATTGGCATAAAGAATTTGGGTTTAACCAGGGCCATCATAAGTTTAAGCTCTTCCTGGTGGGCGTGGCCTGAAGTGTGAATATCAAGAATTTTGCTGTAAATGACATGGGCGCCCAGTCTGGTCAGGTTGGAAAGCACGGCCGCGACCGATCGTTCATTGCCCGGAATTGGGGTTGCGGAAATTATGGCCGTGTCGCCCTTTTTTACTTTTACGGTTTTGTGGTCCCCGCGAGCCATGCGCGCAAGGCCTGCCGCGTCTTCGCCTTGGCTGCCTGTGGTTAATATAACAATTTGGTTGTCCGGGTATTTCTTAGCTTGTTCAGATTTAATAATAATTTTGGGCTGAATTTTAAGGTATCCTAAGGACAAGGCAATTTCTATGTTATTTACCAAGCTGCGGCCGGTAACAATAATTTTACGATTATATTTGGCCGCGGCATCAAAAACTTGCTGTACGCGGGAAATGTTGGTGGAAAAAGTGGCAAAAATAATTCTACCCTTTATTTCGGCAAATGTGCGGTCAATGGTGAGACCCAGTTCCCGTTCCGACATACAGTAGCCCGGCTTTATGGCATTGGTTGAGTCCGACATTAGGAGCATAACGCCTTCGCTGGCGAATTTGGCTATTTTTTGGAATTCCGAAGGTTTGCCGTCTGCTGGCGTGTGGTCAAATTTCCAGTCAGTGGCATATATTATTTGTCCCGCAGGGGTAACAATGGACAAACCTACCGAATCCGGAATGTTGTGGTTCAGCCTAAAAAAGCGAATTTTAAAGCTGCCTAAAGCCAGTGTATCGTCTTTGCTTACTACGTTTATTCGGCTGCGGCCCAAAAGTCCAAATTCCTCCAAACGCTTTTTTACAAAACCTGCCGTAAGGGGCAGTGTGTAAATTGGGGGATCGCCAATTTTTGGCATAATGTACGGAATAGCGCCAATGTGGTCCAAATGACCGTGGGTAATTATAACTCCGCGTATTCGGCGCTTGTTTTGTTCCAGCCATTTTGTGTCTGGAATAATATAGTCTATGCCCGGCATAGTTTCGTCGGGAAAAGCAAGTCCCATGTCAATGACAATAAGATCGTCACCGTATTCCAAGACAGTCATGTTCTCGCCTACTTCTTCCACGCCGCCCATGGGAATAACCCTTAAGTTTTGGCGCGATGAAGTATAAAGGCTGGTCGCCACTGGGCCGGCCACTTTTTTAGACTCTTCAGAGGAGCCGGTTGCCTGGTTTATTAGCGAGTCAAGCCGGTCAGTTTTGGCAGGCGCGGTATGGCCGCCGCTTCGGTGGCTTTGCGACGAAATATGTTTACCGCCGTGCCTTCCCGAGTAATTGGTTTTTCTAATCATAATGAATTTTCAGGATTTAATATGCGCTAAAATCCTTAACTAATAATAAGCATTAAAATACTAATAGACTCTAAAGCGAGCCTGTGTAGCAATATAGGTCTGCAGTTGCAAATGGCTTATAAGGCCGATCCGCTGCTGCTGCGCAATTAACACATGAATAGTTACCACGTATGATACGCAATCATGCACTAAATGCTGCTTTTCTGCAAAATAATTAAGTTAAGCTTTCCTTTTATTTCAGGGAGAATTTAACTAAGTGGCTATATTATAGCATAGGGGCTCTTTCTCGTCAAATTTCGCTAAATTGACCAAATGGGGAAGCAAATTCATTGGGTCAGGAATGATTTCTAAATAAGTCTTTGCGGGACAATATGAGGCAAGGTTGAATAAAAAAATTAATGGTGGGCACGAGAGGATTTGAACCTCCACGGGATTACTCCCATCCCGCGCTTTCATATTGCAATTAGTTGGTGCTCGAGGGGAGAGTCGAACTCCCATGACCTTGCGGTCACACGGCCCTGAACCGTGCGTGTCTGCCAATTCCACCACTCGAGCGAAATACAATCAAGCTTTGATATTGTAAAGAAAGTGCGGGATGCGTATGCCAGTTCCGCCACGTGCCCATAATTTAAGTATGCCAACTTGCCACGTAGTAATACCTTTAGGGTATTTGCACGGGATTTTACCGCACACCCATGTAGTATATTGTACGTTTTTAAAATAAACCGCGCAACAGCAGAGCCTTTTCAGTATTTGCGGATGCTATTTCCAAATTCGCTTTTCCGCCATATTCCACTTGGCTATGCCTGTAAAACGCTGGTTTGGTTCAAACATTATGCCCAGAGTAACATTTTTAATGTCCGAATCCGCGGCATAGACATACTCCGCTTGGGTTAAAAAGAATGCCGGAATTTGTGTTGAGAAGAGCTGGTTAAATTCAAGATATTTTTGTTCTCGTATTTTCCGGTTAGTCGTGTTTCGGGCTTCCGTTATAAGTTTGTCGGCTTGTGGATTTTCAAAGCCCGAAAGGTTTAAGCCCGGGTCGCGGCTTTGGCTGCTGTGCCAAAACGCGAAAGAATCCGGATCGGCGCTGAAACGCTGGTTAAAAAGTAATATTTGGAATGCCCGTGGTTTTATTTCCTGTTCAGTTAGTAGATTGGTGGGCAACACCCTTAAAGTTATTTTAATACCCAGCAATCGCCATTGCTCGGCCAAATACTCGGCAACTTTGGAATTGGCCGGTGTGTCATTGGTAGATAAAGTCAGTTCCAAAGTTTGGTTTTTTTTGGTGCGAAAGCCCGTGCTCGCGTCAATTTTCCAGCCTGCCTGGTCAAGTAGCTTGCCTGCTTCTTCCAAGGAGTTTTGACTTTCGGTAGGTAAGGTTGCTTGTTGGGAAGCGAATACAAGAGGTGAATATGGTATAAATGCCCGGCCTTTTAATATTTTATCCACTATATATTGCCGGTCGGAAACGGACCACAGGGCTTTTCTAACTCTAAGGTCGGACAATTCCGGCTGAAGAAAATTGAAAAAAATTACTTGGTAATGAGGCATGCGAACCTTAGTAAGTATAATATTATTTCGGCGTTCATCGAGCTTTACATTGCTGTCGCCGGATATATATCCCAGGCCGTGAATTTCTTTACTGTGGAAAGCGTTAAGTAAATCCTGGTCCGTATCATAAAATTTTATTATCAACTTTTCTATAAGCGGCCTCTGAGGTTTATACTGGCTAAAGGATTCCAGGGTAATTTGCTGAATTTTCCCCGAAGCCAATTTTTTTATTTCCTGGATCATGTAAGGCCCGGTGCCAATGGCTTCCAGGTTGTTTTGCGATAGGGTAAAATTTTTCGCTTCCTGCTTGCCCCATATATATTTGGGCAAAATTGGCAGGGTGAGATTGCTTAGAAAAGGGCCGGAAACATCTTTGGTTGTGAACTTTATGGAGTAGTCGTTAAGTTTTTCCACATTGGTAGATTGCCATTCCATGCGCAGGGGGCTGTGGAAAGCCGAATCTTTTATTATTTGAAGCGTAAAAATAACATCATCTGCCGTAAACGGTTTCTCATTATGCCAGACAATGTCTTTTTTAAGCTCCACGGTGTATTGTTTTTGGTCATCGGAAATTACAGGCATGGCAGCTGCCAAATCCGGAACTACATTGCCTTCCGTGTCCAGCGTATACAGACCGGAATAAACCAATTTAATAAGTGTCTGGTCTATTTCTTGGTGAGCAAGCGCCGGGTTAATGTAAGTCGGTTGTCCAACTGCGCCTTCTATGTAAGTGCCGCCATATGCAGGAGCGGGATCTGTGTGGTTATATACGTAGTTGGCCACGCTCCATGCTACGCTTAAAAGAGCAACGCTTACGAGGACTAAAATGGCAATTTTTTCATTCTTGCCCATTAATGAAAAAGCTTTCCTTAAAAAGGAAAGTCGGAAGGTTTTTAGGCACCGGATTCCCGAAAGAATTTGCCGGCTTAAAGTTTTAAAATTATGGATTTGTCCGTTCACAATCGTTTATTTACCTTGCCTTTTTAGGGGTTGGTAAATTATTTTACAAACAAGAAAGCTATGTTAATGGCAATAAACAAACTACCTAAAGCAATGGTCGCGAAAAAAAGCCATTTTTCAAAACCTCGGCGGGTTTGGACAATGTTGCCGGCACCCCCAAAAACATTTGAAAGTCCGGACGACTTGTTTTGAAGGGCAATTACCACAATTAGCAGCGCCATTACAAGGATATTTAGAAATTGCAGGATCTGATTCATGGAAAAAACTTATTTTTTAATGACTTGCACATTATACAAAAAATACGCC
>CAZPRQ010000033.1:11236-14658 GCA_964589415.1 uncultured Candidatus Saccharibacteria bacterium | reverse complement strand
TGGAAGCGGGGCAAATGGCCTCAACGGTTGAGCTGTCCGATGAAGAACGGGAGCACAGTAAAGACATCCAGCTTTTGACAACCAAGCCTTTTTTGTTTGTAGCAAATTCGGAATTTGATATTGCGAATAAATCGTATACGACCGATGAATCATATAAGACCTATTTGCCCGGCGCGATTATGATTGATTCTAAAATTGAAAGCGAGCTGGCGGAACTTGAGGACGCGGAAAGATCCGACTACCTCAAAGAACTTGGCCTGCCCGAGTCGGGCCTAGATAAAATTATCAAGCAAGCCTACAAAACTTTAGGGTTGATAACTTTTATAACCGCCGGCCCCAAAGAAAGCAAAGCCTGGACCTGCGAGGCGGGCAGCAAAGCGCCGCAGGCCGCGGGCAAAATCCACACCGACTTTGAAAAAGGCTTTATTCGCGCCGAAGTAATCCAGTGGGATAAGTTGTTAGAAGCGAAAGGCTACGCTGGTGCGCGCGATAAAGGTTGGTTAAGAGTTGAAGGCAAGGAATATATAATTCAAGACGGTGACGTAGTACATTTTAGGTTTACGAATTAAACGCGCGGAAGAACGCGGAAACTAACACAAAAAAACACTGAATAAAAAAACACACGGCACGCATCCACGCGTGCCGTGTTTGTTGGCAACTACTTATTACTCCATTGCCTGGTGATCTCCTCCCGCTCGGCAGGAGTCAACAGCCCCATGGCCGCTACAATCCTGTCATGCAAAGATTCAGACAGTAGGAAAACTTCTTGGGCGGCCTCGTCCTCTGTCATGCTCTCAGCGGGTGTTTCTATTGGCGGCAGCTCCAATATTCTCGCCAATAAGTCACACCATATCTTGAGCGATTCAGTTTCGTATCCTACCCTCTTGTTTGAAGATGAATTCTCACAAGGCAGTTCCTGTACGAAAAACACATCCGCCATTGATTGGGAAAGATCTAGGTCGAGATTTCCTCTTGCCTCGAGCGCCCAATTTGCAAGTGCCATAAGCACCCGCTTGAGTCCTTCAACATCTAATAACATATCACACACCTCCTGTATTTTTGAAATATAATTATGCAAAATAGACGCCTTTTTGTCAATAGTGACAAAAAAACTTAGAAATGCTAATATTTATGTAACTTAATAATTTCCCAGTTGAATTTTGCTTTCAGCAAAAGAGTTAACGGGATAAACATATTCCCTACATCAATATGGTGCAGGGATAGAAAGAACACTTTCTATGCCAAGATATGAGCTCATGTACTTGCTGGCAAGTACCGTGGCCGATCCAGACGTGCCCGGTATTACCGAGCAAGTAAAAAAATTTATTGCCGACTTTGGCGGCACCGAGGTGGAAGAAACCCAGCTCGGAAAGAAAAAACTGGCTTATCCTATTGGAAAGACCCGCAACGGCTACTATGTTGTGGTAAATTTTGAAATGGACAGCAATAAAGTCAACAGCCTGGACACCAAAATTCGAACCCAAGACAACACAATTATTCGCCATCTCCTCATAAACCAGGAAGAGTTTTTGGCTCGTTCCAAAAAAGACGAAATTGCCCGTGTTAAATTGGCCGCCAAACGACCGGTTGAAAACATTCCACCCTCCCCTGCCGCCTCCCCCTCGGAAGTAAAGGAAGTTAAAAAACCCGCACCGGTTTTGGAAGAAATTGACGACAAAGCCCTGGAAGAAAAAATTGAAGCCGCTTTGAATGAAGATCTTACAAAATAATTTACTAGTCCACGAACACACTAATAATCACAAATAACACGAACCGATTTAGTGAGATTGGTGAAAATTCGTGAATTAGTGGAGAAAATAAACCTATGGACCTCAATAAGGTTATGATAATTGGCCGCCTTACGCGCGACCCGGAACTAAGGACCACTCCCAACGGCGCCAGTGTCTGCCAGCTCTCCGTAGCCACAAACTACGTGTACACAAACCAGACCACGGGCCAAAAAGTAGAGCAGGTGGAATACCATAACGCCGTACTCTGGCGAAAATTGGCCGAAATAGCCAACCAATATTTAAAAAAAGGCCGACGCATTTATTTGGAAGGCCGCTTGCAAACCCGTTCCTGGGACGCCCAAGACGGACAAAAAAAATACCGCACGGAAATTGTAGCGGACAACATGATAATGCTAGACAGCGGCCAAGGTGGCAACCCGCAGACAGCCACATCCTCCCGACCGCAAGCCTCAAACTCACCAGCAGACAAAGACTTTATGCAGCCTTCCCCGACAGAAGAACAACTTCCCACCATTCAAGCCGATGAAGGCGTAAATGTTGAAGATATACCGTTCTAACGAACCTCTACTAAATACGAAAGCCACCTCTCGGCGGTACGAAACTACGAAAGCGACAGTGGTTTAATTTAGCAGATTAGTATTTTTTAGTATTTAGTAGAAAAAATTATTTAATAATTTTATGAGACCACAATACAACAACAATAACCGTGATACCGCACCCCAGGTCAAAAAACAGTGCTACTTTTGCAGCAATAAATTGACCACATTAGACTATAAAGACACGCAAACCTTGCGCCGCTTTATGTCCCCACACGCTAAAATTTTAAACCACAACCGTACAGGCACCTGCCCCAAGCATCAGCGCATGGTCTCCCAGGCCTTAAAACGCGCTCGCCACATGGCGCTTTTGCCTTTTGTGGCCAGCTAGCCACAAAAGCCAAAACTAGTTACAAGTTATAAAGTTATCAAGTCAAAAGTGCCTGCAATAACTTTATAACTTTACGAACTTTATAAACCTTTAACTACCCATATGGATATTTCAGACTTAAAACTCGGCACCATACTCATGTACAATGCTGAGCCGTGGCAAATAATATGGTCAAATAGAATGCGTACGGCTCAAAGAAAACCCGTCATGCAGACAAAGCTTAGGAATATTATTACTGGCAAAGTTATTGAATACTCTTTTAAATTTGGGGAGAAGGTAGAAGAAGCCGACGTAACCCGCGAAAAAGCCAGTTTCTTATACAGCGATTCGGAAGGCACGCATTTTATGAACCAGGAAAGCTTTGAAACCATAGACATGCCTAAAGAAGTTACCGAGGAACAGGAACATTTTCTAAAGGAAGGCCTGGAAGTTACAGTTATTCGCTTCAACGGCAAGCCCGTGTCCATGGAGTTGCCCATTAAAGTCGAGTATAAAGTCGTGGAAGCTCCGCCGGACGTAAAAGGAAACAGCGGCGGCAATATTACCAAACCGGTAAAACTTGAAACCGGCCTAACCGTAAATGCTCCCATGTTCATTCGGGAAGGAGAAACCATTCGCGTCTCTACCGTAACCGGTGAATACGTGGAAAGGGCGTCCCAATAGCAAAAACGCGCGCATTTGCCGCAATTATTCATCTATTTTAAGTCTATATAAAACCCCTCCTATTTTGGGAGGGGTTTTATT
>CAZPRQ010000033.1:0-11136 GCA_964589415.1 uncultured Candidatus Saccharibacteria bacterium | reverse complement strand
TATCTCAACCTATAATCGTTGTAGACCATGACGGATAATTGCGGTCGGGTAAAATCCCAAGCATTGGCCGCAACCACCCAGGCATCGTGTCCGCCATTGTTTAAAAACGTAGAATAATCCCCTATGGGAATAAGCCCCTGTTCATGGACAAAGTAAACCGTGTTGCCGCTTTTAATCCAACTGCCCCAGGGATGGTAACTGTAAGCGGAAGAAATTACATAACCATTTACGGGTAAGCTGCTATAACCTGAGTTAATAACATTTGAAAGCTTGAATCCAAAACCTTCAAACGCCGACCAATTGCCAAAAGCAATTTTTTGGTTCTTATAAACTATGTAAATGGTTTGGCCTTCCAAAATAAGCGATCCGTTGGCATAAGCAGAACTGCCAAGCACGCTGCCGGATGTCGTCACATATAAGCTGCCACATTGCCCGGCATTGTATTGGCACACCATAAGGGTAGTTGAACCTGCCGACTGGCCATAGAGAGTAATGGAATTGCCGGATATGCTGGCAGTTACCGCGGCGGGATTGCTGTTTGAAGAAATATAAAAGTTACCTCCACCATAGTAACTGCCGCTGCTAACTAAAACACTTACAGATTGTCCGACATTTACTGTAGGATTTTGTGGACTAAATGACAGGCTGCCATTGTTGCCATACCCCGTAACCGTAACATACAAGTAACCACATTGGCTTGCGTTGTATTGGCAAACGGTAATTGTGGAAGATCCGGCTTGCTGACCACTTAACTGTACGGTGCTGCCCGAAATGATGGCCGAAACCACGTTGGAATTTGTATTGCCGGAAATATAATAATTTCCGCCGTAATAACCGCTCGAAATGGTTACTGTTTGGCTTTGCCCTACTGTCAGGCTGGGATTCTGGGTGTTAAACCACACATTGCCGCTACCGGAATATCCGCTTACGGTAACATACAAGGTCGCGCAGCCGCTAGAATTGTTCTGACAGACAGAAATGGTTGTATTCCCGGCCTGTAAGGCAGTAACATAAAGCATACTGCCGGAAACGCTGGCCGAAGCCACCCAGGAGTTGGAGTTGCCGGAAGTATAATAACTGCCGGAAGTACCATTTATAACCACGCTGGAATTCTGGTTAACATTTAAATTCAACGATGTTTGATTTAACCAAATATTTCCACCGCCCGAACCTGAACCTACGGTAACATACACGCTGCCGCAATAACTGGTATTGTATTGGCATACGGTAACGGTAGAACTGCCGTTATTTTGCCCATACAAATTTAAAGAACTACCGGAAATGCTGGCATTAACAATATTATTTGGGGAGACCGTCTGAACATAAAAATTGCCGGCACCGCCCGGGGAATAAACATATATATTAAAATTTTGATTAAGATTAAGTACCGGGTTGTTTTGGCTGAACGTTAACGAACCCGAGGAAGAACCTCCCACAGTAACATAAATATATCCGCATTGATTGCTGCCGGAAACACACACATAAAGGCTGGTAGTTCCGGATTGCTGCCCATATATGGTAATGGTATTGCCGGAAACGCTGGCCGAAGCCACGTTGGAATTTGTATTGCTGGAAATATACAAATTATTTACCGGCGGGTATATGAGACTGGTATAATAATTTGCCGTTACCGAAACAGATTGTCCGACATTTACATTTACGCTTGATTGGCTAAAAGTTAAATTACCGCTACCGCAATATCCGCCCCAGCAGCCGCTAGTACTGCCATAGCCATTTACTGTATTTGTATTATCGCCTCCCACTACCGCGTACAGTCTGGAACCGCTGGTTATGCCGTACGCGCTGGCATTTACAGTAGTGCTGAAAAAACCGCCGCCATTGGTAGCGCCAAAATTGGAAATAGAATTATACAGAGAAGAACCGGACGGACTGTAATACAAACTTACCGTGGCATAAGGCGCTCCGTTAGAAATAGAAATATTGCTATTGCCGTTTCCGGCATCGGTAAGCGACAAACTTGGACTGTAGGCCAAAACCGCGCCAGCCGGCAAGAGCAAGCCAAAAGCCACCACAGCAGCAGCTATATAAGAGGTTATTTTTTTCATATTTGTGAAGCTTAATAATTTAAATAGCAAATTATTATATAACATTATTGACGCTTAGTCAACCCAAAAATAATGTAAAATTTAGAAATTTCTACACCCATATCTACATTCCTTAATATGGTACCACTAAACAAGAATACAAAAAAGTTGCAAAAAAAGTGGGGTCGAAACACTCGACCCCGTATTAACTCATGCGGCTTGGCGTATGGCACCTCCTTGGAGTATACCGAGTAACTCCTTTATGGTCGCCAACTTAAAAAGCTTGTGCCACACGTCATGCCTGTCCCTATTAAGCAAAAACAGGTTTTCCGGATGGTCTTTGCCTTGCCGGCACCTGGCCAAATCGTGATGCCGTGTAAGCGGAGGAATCCTATGGTGTTTCTTTAGTTTTTTGTTTGCATCCCTTCTACGCTGGTTTGCATCCCTAACTCGAGCCCGAATAACTCCGCAAGCTGCTTCCACATCACCGTTATTTTCATAAAGCAGCAAGAAGGCTTGCCGGGCCTTCATGCGAATGAGCCTCGTTAACAAGCCCGTTACGTACTCCTCGCTTACGCAGCCAAAAAGTTTGAGCCAGGTTTCATTGAAGTAATGCAGCACGGCCTTTCTAGGTAAATAATTTGTTCCGTGAAGACTCCCCGCCTCGTCGCACGCAAAGCCATTGTCTTCCTCAATAAGGACGAATGTCATATTGCCTATCTCATCATTGCCTATTATAGACATATATCCCCCTTGCTATTCAAAAAAAACCGCACATACGTGCGGGCTAACTACGAGACAAAATTACGGACACAAAGGCAGGAACGAACAAAAAATGCAACTACAATATTTGAATAATATATAAGTATTATTTGCATATCCTTACTTATACTATATAACCTAAATTAAATAAAATCTACAATAGAAATGTGTTGTATTTAGTACCATTAAAAGGTTTTATCCACAAAAAAGCCCCGAATCTCGTGCACGAGCGGGGCTTGGTTGACACCTTTTACAACGGCGGGGTGGTTTTTTGATAACTTTGCCCGGGAAAGCAAAGCAAGATTCCGGCCAGTCCAACCACAGACTAGCGGGCGATTTTGGATCCCTCCCTTCCTGAAAACCGCATTCTAAAAAGGCGCGAAACACGGACATATGGGTTTATACCCATAGACTAATCACTCCTTTCTATTGGGACAAAAAAGCCCGCTTACTTGGCGGACCTGGAAACATTAGTTAAAAATTCTTTGGCGGCCAAGGAGGCCTTTACACCTTCAGACGCGGACAGCATAGCACCCAACCCAAACGATGCGGTAACGTCCCCTGCGGCAAATAATCCTGGAATGTTGGTTGCCATATTCGCGTCTACTTTAATTCTCCCGGCAAAATCCTTGTGGGTAATGCTTTCAAAATCAGCATACGCCATATTTTTCTGACTGTCAAAACCAACCGCAATTATGACTGCTCGGGCATAGAAAATTTCCCCGCTTTTATCTTCGGCCGAAAAACTGACAATATTTTTATCTAAACCCGTAATAGTTAAAGATGACTTATACAAAACAACGCCGGAACTGACTGCTTCCTTGAATTTTTGGTTGATGACTGCGTTATTTAGTAATACATTTTCCGCCATTTCTTCATGCGCCGGTTCGTCTTTTGCAGCCACCATCACCGACAGTTTAAATGCCGCGGCCTGTATAGCCGCCGCTTTACCTGCCGGCCCTGCGCCAATAATTAGAACGTCATACATATACTTGGGAGTTAGAATGTAAAATTAAAATATGAAGATTGAGGCATAGAGCATAAAACATGAAGCATGGAACATGGAACATGAGACATGAGTATGAAGCAAGGAGCAGGCTACATTTTCTCAATAATTCTTGTTGCGGCTACAATATAGGCTGCGTTTCTAAAAGTCGTTTTATATTGTTGCTTGGCTTTTGCCACTTCGTCAAACGCGTCCTTGATTTGTTTTTCCAATTTTGACAACGCCTGTTCCTTGGTCCAAGCTTCATTATGCATATTTTGATACCACTCATAGTAAGACACGCAAACTCCCCCGCTGTTGGCTAAAATATCGGGGATGACGGGAATATTTTTTTCCTGAAAAATTTTATCCGCTTCTTTGGTGGTGGGGCCGTTGGCCAGTTCCACAATTACTTTGGCCTTAACGCGGGCGGCATTGCCGCCAGTCA
Organism: uncultured Candidatus Saccharibacteria bacterium; assembly: GCA_964589415.1. Taxonomy (GTDB): domain Bacteria; phylum Patescibacteriota; class Doudnabacteria; order UBA920; family UBA920; genus CAZPRQ01. Next base: position 6,896 of record CAZPRQ010000033.1, on the reverse strand, counting down.
AAACATTTTCCAAAGCCGCGGGCACCAAAACGTCAGCGTCCAACTCCAGCAACTCCTCGTTGCTCATGTTTTTTGCGCCCGGAAAATCCTTTAGCGCGCCGGTTTGTTTTTTATGCGCCTGGACTTCGGCCAAATCAAAGCCGTTTATATTTACTATCCCGCCCTGGGAATCGGACAGAGCCACAACCTTGTAGCCTTTTTCAATTGCCATTTTTACAAAAAAAGTGGAAACGTTGCCAAAACCTTGTACCGCGATTTTTGCGCCGCTGGGGATATTCAATTGCTTGGCCGCTTCTTCAAAAACATAAAAACCGCCAAAGCCGGTAGCCTCTTCCCTGCCCTCGCTGCCGCCCTTCCCGAGTGGCTTGCCCGTAAACACGGCCAAGGATTTTTCATCGCCCGTGATTTTTTTATATTCATCAACCATCCAATCCATAACCTGACCATTGGTATTTACGTCCGGCGCCGGAACATCCACCTGCGGCCCCAAAATACGATACATTTTTTGCACCCAACCGCGGGAAAGTTTTTCCAATTCAGTTTGTGATAACTCTTTCGGATTAACAATTATGCCGCCTTTACCTCCGCCAAAAGGCACATTAATCACCGCGTTTTTAAACGTCATCCAAAAACTTAATGCGCGGACTTCGTCTAAATTTACATCCTGATGATAGCGTATGCCCCCCTTGTATGGACCACGAGCATTGTTGTGCTGGCTTCTAAAACCGGTAAAAATTTTTTGACCGCCGTCATCCATTTTTATCGGAATGCTAACTTCAACATACCGATCCGGATGCATAAGCCGCTCCACTTTGTTGGCGTCTAATCTCGCGATACTGGCAGCTTCAACCAATTGGGATTTGGCAGTTTCAAATGGATTTACCATAATTTTACACTTTAAAAATTTACTAATTACAACTTTCAAGAAACAATTTCCGCTCCACGCATATCCGAAGAGGCCTCGGAAACGTTTACCCCTGAAAGCTTATAAATAGAAAATAAAAGCAATGCAATGCCGGCCACTTGGGGCCACGCCAAACCGCTGCCAGGAATAAATATCCAATTCACCACAACCGCTGCCATGGGAAAACCCAGTTCTGCCAGTGTAGCAATAGAAGCTTTGGTGTCCTTTAGACCGCGGTAATACAAAAACAGCGAAACCACGCCAGAAGCAATAGCTATAATAAGAATATAAAACCAATCCCGTGCCAAAACCGAAGCGAGGGGCGGAATGGTATTTTGAATTAAATTAAAACCCAGCAGAAAAACAAAAGCGAGGGTAAAACGCAGGCCTGTCATAACTTTAAAATCTACACTACCCAATACATACCGGCCCAGCACGGTACTGGCTCCCCATAAAAGTGCAGCCAATAACGCCAATCCCGCGCCTATAAGGTTTGGACTAAACTGCTCACCAGGATAAGTTTGAGGTACCAAGCCCGGAAAAGTTATTACATATGCTCCAACCAGGGCTATCGCCGCCCATACCCAAAAATGCTTACCCATCCGCTCTTTTAAGAGTGTACCGGCCAAACCTATGGCTATAAGAGGCTGAAGCTTTTGAAGTAAAATTGCCACGGAAGGATTCACATAGTGAAAAGCTTGAGTAAACGCCACGCTAGCTAGCGCGCTGCCGCCAATGGCTATAGCCAAAATTGCCAACCACTGCTTGGTTTTAAGATTTTTCAATACCGCGCGATTCCACCACAACAACGGCGCGACAATTAAAACGTCCACAAAATGTTCAGCCAGCACAATAAAACCGCTGGGCAATTCTTGAGTTAGCTTTATACGAAACGGGGCGTCGGTCGCCCAAAGCATTGCTGCAAATAAAATAAGGTAAGGCGCGATTTTTTTCATAAATTTACATAACTATTTGGCCACTTTCTGATGCAGCCGCGAATTATAATAAAATAATATTAATTTTTTTAATATCCTTATTGATTTGTTTTTTTAACTCTGCCTCAGAGTTAAAATACTTCCAATTCCTGACAAATTTTTTTATATCCAATTCCATTCTCTGGCCATACAAATTTCCATGGTAGCCAATTAAATGAGCTTCTATCTTGGGCAGACCACGCCTGTCGAGCGGACCAATTACAATAGCAGCTTTTAGCGTGCAGCTTTTAGCGTGCAGCCTATAAGCGGCAATACCGGCATAAACACCGAGTTTAATTTTTAATTTGCGCCTGGAATAATCACGCCTATCTAAATTTACTGTCGGAAACCCCAATACCTTCCCATATCCATCTCCCTTAACAACCCTGCCGGATATCCTGATTCCTAATTGTTGATTCATACTTCATATTTTATGATTCATGCTCTGCCAGCCATTTTTCCACATCCAGCGCGGCCATACATCCCATACCGGCCGCTGACACAGCCTGCCTGTAGCGCGGATCGTTAACGTCGCCGGCCACAAAAACCCCGTCAATATTGGTGTGGGTATGGTTTTTAACCACAATATAACCTTTAGCGTCCGTTTCAACGCCCGCGGCCACAAAAATTTTAGTAGCCGGCGTATGGCCAATGGCCAGAAAAATGCCTTGCACCGGCAAGGTATTTTCCTTGCCGGAAGCATTATCTTTAATCTTTAATCCTTCCACCGCTTTCTCCCCCACTGCATCTAAAACTTCGACATTTGTAACAAATTCAATTTTAGGATTGGCTTTGGCTCGCGCCAGCATTATTTTAGATGCTTTAAACTCTTCGCGCCTATGCACAATAGTTACTTTAGCAGCGAACCTGGTCAAAAAGTTTGCTTCTTCCATGGCGCTGTCGCCCCCGCCTATTACGGCGACTTCTTTGCCTTTAAAGAAAAACCCGTCGCAGGTAGCGCAGGCGGAAACGCCCTTACCCCTAAGCCGCTGCTCGCCCGGCAAATTTAACCAGTTGGCATCCGCGCCGGTGGCAATAATAACGGTCTTGGCCAAGTACTCTGTTTTATCAGTTTTGACGGTAAAAGGTTTTTTCCCAAAATCTACAGACACGACATTCTCCGGTAAAATCCGCGTGCCAAACCTTTCGGCCTGCTTGGTCATGTTGTCCATTAATTCCGGACCCATAATGCCATTAATAAACCCCGGAAAATTTTCCACTTCCGTGGTTTGCATTAATTGGCCGCCCGGGTTAATCCCCGCTATTACCAAGGGCTTTAATTCCGCGCGCGCGGCATACAGGGCAGCCGTAAGGCCGGCCGGACCGGAACCTATAATTATGACGTGGTGAACAACTTGCTCAGACATAAAACTTATATTTCCCGTCCACCCAAACTACAGAAAACCACAGACCCGCAGAAACCATATAAAATGTTTGTAAAATTTTATATGCTTGTTATGAAGATTGGACTTTTCGCAATTTGGCAGACTCTTAATACTATTTATTTTAACTTTTCGCGTACAATTTTACCAGCTCCTGAATGGCTTTTTTTCGTTTTCCGGAATTCTTATTGTTTACCGCTTCCCATGCGCATTCGCCCAGGTAACCTTCTAAAATTAGCTGATTAATTTTTTTAAGCGCCTCTATAACCGCGTGGTTTTGATTCACAATATCCAAACAGTAAGCATTTTCCCCCACCATGCGCATTACCGCCCCAATATGGCCTTGGGCATATTTGAACCGCTTTACAATATCCTGTTTTGACTTGTTTAAACTCATGGTACCGTTTATTATCTTGCTTCATACCCCCCACCGGGGGGTATGCTTACAGCTTACATCAGTACCTTAACTGCTGTCAAACTATACCGAAAATTGCCAAACTTCTCTGGTCTGAATGTTTTAATAATTACCCGTCTCGTAACCCTGGTTTTTGTCCTACTTGAGGACTTTTAGAAACCTTGATTACCGACCATTTTACCTATATTATTATAGGGTTAAAATTCAATATTTTTAGGACTTACGCGTAAGTCCTAACATAATTAATAAGTTTATTTATGGAAACTCCCCTCACCTACGCCAAGCACCACAAATATATAGTTGGAGGACTTGCGCTTGTCGTTGTTCTTACTACCGCCGTATTTGCTAGGCTCAATAACAAACCGGCTAGCAACGCTCTAAATAGGCCGCCTACTGTAAGCCTCGCGGAAGCTAAAACGTACATGAAAGACCGAGGCGAAATTTCCGCCAATGGAACCGTTGAATCGCTTGAACAGGCGGAATTAAGAAGCCAGGCTTCCGGCCCGGTAACGCGCATAAGTGCGCAAATAGGACAAAAAGTCAGGCGCGGCCAAACCCTAGTTAGCCTTCAAAATTCTGACAGCTTAGCGCAGCTTGCCCAGGCTCAAGCAACTGTTAAAGCCCAAATGGCAAGACTTGAAGAAATGAAGCGAGGATTAAGGAGCGAAGAATTGGCCTTGGCGGAATCACAACTTAACGCCGCAAAGCAATCACTGGAAGATACCACCAGCCAACAAAATTTACTGGTTAAAAACTCTTTATCAGCGCTTTACAATACCGGACTTTCGGCTACACCCCAGCCAGGCACAAGCTTCCAAGCGCCTACTATTTCGGGCACCTATAACTCCGAAGAAAAAGGTTATTACACCATTACAATTTATGCCACAGGCGACGGATTAAAATACCAGTATAACGGCCTGGAATCCGGCACTGGCAATGTGCAAACCACTCCGGCGGCTTTAGGCAAACGAGGGCTTGCCATTCAATTCTCCAGTCAAAGCGTGCCGGTCAACAGCAGCTGGACCATAGAAATCCCCAACTCCCAGTCCGCAAGCTTTACTGCTCTCACCAATGCCTATAACTCCTCGGTGGAAGGGCGACAAGCCGCAATAAATGCCGCGAGAAATGCTTACGAAGGCGCGCAAAAAGCTTACGATTTAAAATTAGCCGGCGCAAGTAACGAACAAATTAAGGCACAAACCGCGGCCGTAGAACAAGCTCAGGCCAGCGCAGCCGCTTTGGCAGCCCAAGTGGAAAAAACAATTATTAAATCGCCCATAGACGGCAACATAGCCAGCCTCAATGTAAAATACGGAGAACTAATAAGTCCCGGACAGCTGGTGGCATCGGTTGTAAATAAGGGAGGCTTGCAAATTAAAGCTTATATTTCCGATTACGACCTGCCCTATGTTACTGAAGGCGCGGAAGTTACCATAACCCAGACGGCAAAGGGCAAGGTGTCACGCGTCTCTCCCAGCATTAATCCGCAAACAAAAAATGTTGAAATCCAGGTTATTGTAACGGATCCGGACAACTCCGGTTTAGTCGTGGGCCAAAGCGTGAACATAAAAATTTCAGCCGCCCAATCGACAAACGAGAACGGTCCCGTATTTTTATTACCCCTGCAGGCGGTAAAAATTACTTCCGAAGGCGCATGGGTATTTACCGTCAAAGAGGACAATACCCTGGAAGAAAAGCCGGTTAGCCTGGGAGCTGTTTCCGGTGAATTTGTGGAAGTAAAAGAGGGTTTGACTCCGGAAATAAAAATTGTGACCACAGTCTATGAATTAAAAGACGGAAAAAAAGTGAATGTGGAATAAATTGACCTACCATACTGAAATGCGAATTTTAAAATATTTTAAATTGGACAATTAGGATTTAACTAGGACTTAGTTAAATTAGAAATTATTTGAAATCTCTCTAAAATATTATGCAAAACGATACTTCTACCTCCGAGCCAAACAGCCCCACTACCCCTACAACGTCCGACCACCGTTATTTGGAAAGGCTGCAATTTAGGCCGGAGTTAAAAAAAATGTGGCTGAATTTTTTTGTTACCAATTTTCGCGTTGTATTGCTGCTTATTATTTTACTAACAGCCGCCGGATTATACTCGTTCTATAGCCTGCCGAGAGAATCCAATCCGGAAGTAAAAATTCCCATTGCCGTAGTCAGCACCGCCTATCCGGGCGCTTCTCCGGCTGATGTGGAAGAACTGGTTACTAAAAAACTGGAAGCCAAAATCGCGGGTCTTAAGGGTCTGGACAAGCTTACCTCTACGTCGGCCAACTCCTTTTCCGCCTTAACGGTGGAATTTGACGCCAAAGAAGACTTAAAAGACGCCATTCGGAATTTACGGGACAAGGTCGCGGATGCAAAAAAAGATTTGCCCCCGGACGCCAAAGACCCGACAGTCACGGAAATTTCACTCGACGACGAACCCATTCTCGTTTTAGTGCTCACAGGGCCCTACGACGGCTTTTCCATGCGCAAATACGGGGAAGATTTAAAAACCGAACTGGAAAAAATTCCCGGCATACGTGAAATAAACATTTCGGGGGGCGATGAAAAAGAATTTGAAATTGCTTATGATCCGCAAAAACTTTTATTCTATGGGGTTTCGGCCGACCAAGCCAACCAGGCCCTTGCCGCCACAAACCTTGGGTTTCCGGCTGGAAATTTTGAAGGCCAAAAATTTATTTACCCAATTCGAACGGACTCGAAGGTTTACACCGCCGAAGCCATTGGCAATATTGCCGTCAGCCACACTGAAAATGGCAGTGTTATTTCCATTCGTGATCTTGCCCAGGTAAAAGAAAAGGCCATAAAAAAAACCGCTCTGGCGAGACTATCCATTGCCGGCGAAAAACCGCAAAACGGAGTAACCCTGTCCATAATTAAACGCACCGGAAGCTCTATTTTAGATACCGCCGAAAGCATAAAAAAAACCGCCGAACAAACCACACAGTCTTTTGCTCCGGGTGTAAAATACGACGTAACTTACGATACGGCAAAATTTGTGGAACGGGATTTCGACCAGCTTACGCACGATTTTATTCTAACCCTGCTGTTGGTTTTTGGAGTTCTATTTTTAATAGTCGGTCTCAAAGAAGCGTTTGTCGCGGGTTTGGCAATACCTCTTACGTTTTTTGCAACCTTTGCCGCATTGCAAATTATTGGCATTAGTCTAAATTTTCTTTCTTTATTCTCCCTAATTTTAG
>CAZPRQ010000032.1:0-16034 GCA_964589415.1 uncultured Candidatus Saccharibacteria bacterium | reverse complement strand
GGGTAATTTCTATATTTGGCGTAAAGTCCCGGGTTACTTTTTTGCAAACTTTTATCCGGCGGGCATTCGTCCAGACCGGTAACGGATAAACCCGCCTTGCGTACACAGTCAAAATAATCGGTTAATGTCCAATGGTAATCTGTAAAATTAAATTTACCTTTTGGAAATTGTTTAGTAAACGTAAATTCCGCTCCGGAATTAAAATAACCCTTATATTTTGTTTTCACCCCACCCTCGCCCAACATGCCGGCATACATGTACATATCAAAAGTGGGATGGACAACCACAAGTACAATTGAACCCCGCGGTTTTAACACTTTCTTGCACTCTAACAAAACCTTAACAATATCCTTTTTCTGGTTAAGCGCTGGTAAAAGCAAATTGGAAAGTATAACGTCAAACTTTTGGTTTTTATAGAGGCGCGCGAACCATTTGGCATTGCCTAATTTATAATTACCTTGCGGAAATTGCGCTTGGGCCTGTTTTAATAAAATTGGCGAAATATCCAAACCAAAATAAGCATACCCCTTTTTTGCAATAAGCGGGTAAAATAAACCGTTGCCGCAGCCCAAGTCCAACAAGCCTCCGGTTTTTACTTTCTGTATGTGGCGTTTTAACGCGGGCACCACTACAAACTTTTTCCTCTCCGTTATGTTGTATGTTTCCGCGTTTTGCTCAAAATATTCCTTCATGTAATTCCTAAAAACTTATTCCCATTTTAGCACTTATATTTACCCCAAGCCATTGGCCGGCCGCCAAATTTAGCCGGCAGCCTTAAATACCAAATCTACAATGTCCCGCCTAAGCTCGTTTATGGCGCTTCTGTTTTCCGGGCGCTTGGGGTAAACCGCATTAGAAAGTATAACCACGCCAATTTGTTTTAAAATGTCACATACCACCAAACAGCCGGTAAACCCGGTTTTGCCAAAAGTATGCTCTGTTATATGGCTGCCCATAACATCTTTTTTAGTCAGCTCCCAACCCAGGCCCGCGGTTTGTGAAATATTTTCCAACTGGTTATTTTGCATTTCTTCCACGGTCTTTTCATTAAAATAGCGCCTGCCGTTTAACTTGCCTTTATTTAAAAGCATCTCCAAAAATACCAGCAAATCCGGTGCGGTGGAAAACAGACCGGCATTGCCTGGCACCATTTCCAAAAAAAGCTTGCTGGCCGTTTCGTCGTGAACTTCCCCGTGAATTAACCTTCCCCGCCAGTCGTCTTGTTCGGTTGGGACAATTTTTTCTTTGGCAAACTTTTCCGGATGAAAAGTGGTGTGTAGCATGCCAAGGGGCTTAAAAAACATTTCGTCGGCAAGGACATCCAGCGGCTTTTGCGCGGCCCGCTCTACAACCAACCCGAGCAGAATGCTGGTGGCGTTCATATACCAATATTTGGACCCGGGCGGACTTTCCAGCTCTTTGGTAAAAATATAGTTAAGTATTTCTTTGGGAGTGTTATTTTTTTGGGATGACAAAAAAATATGGCCAAAGTCCAAAGTTTGCGTTAGCAAGTGCCACAAAGTAGCCTGCTGCCGATACTTATTTTTAAATTCCGGCACGTATTTTATTATTTTATCTTCCAAAGACAATTTTCCGGACTCAATTAATTTTAACGCCAAACAGGCAGTGGGAATAGACTTGGTTACGGAAGCCACATCAAACATGGAATCCTCCTCCACTTGGGGGGAAGTTTCGTCATAAGTAAAACGGCCGGCTAAAACCAAAAGTTTGCCAATATCTTTTTGCACAATACCCACAACCGCTCCGGGGAAAATTTTGTTTTCAATTGCCCTAAGAAGCCTATTTTTTACTAATTCTTTAAGCATATACGCAGTATATACCCAATAAATAAAAAACTAAATTGCATGGCTGTCTTTCCAAATTGTTATGACCGCTTAATCTTGGTATAATATAAATGAAAGGAGAACTATGAACTGGGCTATATATGCGGTGCTTTCGGCATTTTTTGCCTCGCTGGTTGCCATATTGGGTAAAATTGGCATTCAGGGAGTAAACAGCAACTTGGCGGTTGCCATTCGCACGGTGGTTATTTTAGTTTTTGCCTGGGTAATTGTTGCCCTTCAGGGCAATGTTGGCGATGTTTTTAAAATTTCCAGGCACTCTTACATTTTTATTATTCTATCTGCAATAGCCACCGGACTTTCGTGGATGTTTTACTACAAGGCCCTGCAAATTGGCCAGGCTTCCAAAGTAGCGCCCATAGACAAACTAAGCGTGGCGCTTACTATAATATTAGCTTTTGTGTTTTTAAGCGAAAAGCCAACGCCTGGAAACGTAATTGGCGGAGCGCTGGTAACGGCCGGCGTCTTGGCCACAGTCCTAATAAAATAGAACTTTCGGGTTTGCAATTGTTTGCAGATTACCAAAAGAATGATAAGGCATAGGTCCTACTAAAAAATTAATATATTGCATATGAAAGGTTATAACCAAAACATAGAAGAGCTTACAGTAGAAAATAACAATTTCCGCAAAGTAGTGTACACCGGCAAACACACCCAGCTGGTGTTAATGTCACTTGCCCCGGGAGAAGAAATTGGGGAAGAAATTCATGCCGAGTCCGACCAATTTTTCCGGTTCGAAAAAGGCGAAGGCAAACTGGTAATAGACGGCAATGAGTCGCGGGTTTTGGACGGCAGCGCGGTAATTGTGCCGGCAGGCTCGAGCCACAATGTCATAAACACATCGGCCCAGCACCCGCTAAAGCTGTACACTCTTTACTCCCCGCCCCACCACAAAGACGGCATTTCGCGTGAGACCAAACAGCAAGCGGAAAGCCAGGAAGAAGAATTCGACGGCAAGACCACGGAATAAAATTTCCTCGCAAAAAACAGACAAGGCACTAAATCCATATTACATATAATTTGCCTTTATGTAGCAGCAAATAAAATACCCCACTTTTTTTGTGGGGTATTTTATTAAAAAGCACTTGTTAAGCCTTAACATATTTATATCTTTACTATAAAAAAAAGCGCAAGGATAATTGGAGTCCTTGCGCCGTGCTATTACGAGTTTTACCGCGGCCGGATTAGTTCTTTTCCGGATTGCCGGGCACCGGCAGCCAAGTAGGCCTAAATGGTGTAGTGGTTCTTTTCGTCCGCTGAGTATCGGGATCTATCGAGGGCTTCGTTGGATCGTCGCCCGGACCCGGTATAACTTCCGGCTCCTTAGGTTCGACTACGGGCATTATGCCACCCCCGCGGGCGGATGAGCCGTAAATGAGAACCCGCAGCTGCATTCCATGTTCTTCATGTACTTTGGTGCTGCATCCATGTGGGTTCTGCCACAACTTGGGCAACGCACATCTTCCTCAAATCTATTCATTCATAAAGTTTTTACGCCCATGAATATAAGCAATTTAGCAATAAACCATATAAAAATCAAATACTGTTAAACAAGGGGAATCCTTGTCAGACAAAGATTCCCCTTATTTTATTATCTTTATTACATCTTCCTGCTGTCGTAAGCCCAGTGGAGCACTGCTTGTCTTTGCTTTCTGCGGCACGAATAATCACCCGCGTTACAATTCTTGACTATTTGGGCAATATGCCGCCGAATAGCAACCCAGCGCTTTATTTGCCGCTGGTCATCCTCACTTCGGCGTCCCATATAATACCGGCAGTACCATTGGAACCATCCCCGCGGGTCTTGCGGATGTATCCAGTCTTTCTTGCGCCATACTGACAGCGGCTGCGAAGCATTTACGCCAAAGAAGTTAATTTTTGGGCTTCGCTTGTAAGTGTCTTTTTTTTGAAATTTTGCTTTTTTAAACCAATCCTTGGGAAACTCCTTCGCGCAATCGCGCATGTAAACTCCGCCAAATACACCGAGCGCGAGCATTTGCTTTGGGGTAAGCTCCGGCTTAAACCGGGGATCAAAATTTTCGCCCATAGGCTCGGTTAATGTATAACTATATTTTTTTTGCATGTTGTCATTCACGACAACTTTTTTAATACGCCGCCTGCTCATATTGTTTTACTTTAAATATGCGCTCGCTTTAACTGGTTTCTGCATCGCAAATAAAATTTAAGTTCACCATAATTATTTTCTTGGCAACGGTATAAACATGCTTGTCTTTCTTTTATATTCCGCAAAATCAGGATTCTCCGCCATCTTTTTTTCCAGCAAGGGAATGCCGGAAACTTTTAAAATCAAAAATGTAATAGTAATGGGGCCCAAAATGCCGAGCCAACCTTGGGGAACCGAAAGCGCTATTAACCAAATTCCCCACCATTGGGTTACTTCGCCAAAATAATTCGGGTGCCGGGTATACGCCCATAGCCCGTCTTGCATCAACTTGCCCTTATTGGCCGGGTTTTTAATAAACCGCGCAAGCTGGGCATCGCCTACAACTTCAAAATAAAAACCTAAAAGCCAGACTGCCGCGCCAATTAAATCGAGCCAGCCCAGACCTAAACCTGAATTTTTATTGATTATTAAAATTGGTAAGGCAATTAAAAAAAGGAAAAATCCTTGCACAAGATAGACCTGCACATACGAACGCGCGTAAAACCATTTGCCCCATTCCTTCCGCCATGCCAAATACCGATAATCCTCCACTTTATTTTTGTTTCGCCCGTAAATATGCCACGCCAAGCGCAAGCCCCATATGCTAACTAAAATACCCACCAACATCCCTCGTAATCCTAAATTGCCGGAAAGAATAAAAGACGCCCAGACCATAAGAATAAACCCGAGGCCCCAGGCTATGTCCGCAATGTCATTTCTTTTTTTGACCAAAGACGCCACAAACCATAAATTCATGTACGTGAACAACAGTAAAGCAAGGGTCAGGTAATAATTCATTGTGCGATTTTGCTGGCAATAAAATATGTAATGGTTGAAACTGAGGCAGCCAAAACCGCGCCCCAGACCAAGTCAACAAGTGTTACCAAAAGCGGCCAATCTTTAGCCAAAGCTAAATTGGTCAGGTCATAGGTAGCGTAAGTAACAAGCCCGAACAGCGCGCCAAAGAAAAGGGTATGCGTCCACGAACCTTTTTCCACTGCCGGAGCAATGACAAATACCACCAGGCCGGCAATAAAAATGAAATAAAAAATAATTGCCGCCGTCCAATTTATGTCTGACTTCATAAGCGCACCAATTTGCTGACGGTAAAAATTTTTGGCCACTAGTCCTAGCCAAATTAGGTCAATGGCAAGAAAAACAGGCAGCGCAATGGTAAATAGTTTTATAAACATAATATTTATTTTTTATATAGTATTCTTCCGACAAAAAATATAAACAGAGCTAAGCACGCTATCACGGTATAAATAATGCTCTGGTATTGCCCATTAAAACCGCTAAACGACAAGTGTTTAAGCAAAATGCCAAAATACGCCCAAATCAACACCAGGCCGTAGGGAATATTTTTATCCCTGCGCATTCGCACTATGCCAATAAGCGCGCCGACAAGTAAAATAATGCTAGTCCAAATATAGTCGGCAACGCCAAACCCCTTCCAGCCCGTGCTTACCAAAAACACAGTAATGTTGGCGATTGCCGCTACGGTAATCCAGCCAAAGTAAACGCTAAAGGGCGCGCGAATGAAAAATTTTTCCGACAAAGTGAATTGCTCCCCACGGAGAATATCGGCAATTTTAATAAGCAGAATTAGCAAGGTTGCCATAATTAACACCGAAAGAGCTATATAATCGTAATGCCAGGCAAATATCCATAAAATATTAGCAAGCGAAGAAGCAATAAAAAGAGGGTTAATCTTTTTAATAAGCTCTTTTTTTGGCTGGCTGCTTTTTGTAAATTGGTAAATTACATACCCAGCCAGCAACAAATATATTAACCCCCAAATGGAAAAGGCCGGTCCGGCCGGCGCGAAGAGGTTCGGGTAAGCGTCAGATATTTCACCGGTGGAACGGTTATTTATTGGCAAGCCGTTGGCCAAAAAATTCACTGCCACCATAAGAAGGTAGGTAAAGCCTGCTAAAATTTTTGCAACCATATATTTCATAACTAATTATAAATTTCTACAATTTTTCTATTTCTTTTAAATCTTTATCCGGCAAGTAGAGAATAATAAGCCCAATAATTATTCCGCCCAAAGCTGTCCAGGTATGGCTGCCACCAAATACCCACTTGTCGAATCCGTCCAATACATACCAAATTCCCCGCCAGACCAATACTATGCCAATAATTATTGAAATATTTTTTGCCAGATATAAAAATGTAATTCTGTGTTTTAGCATATTTTTCTAAATTATTTTTATTTCGCTTGCGTTATGCGCGAACAGTTTGTACGCATTTATAACCTCTGCCTTAAGTTTAGCGAATTACCGGCTTATTGGGAATACCCGAGGCTAATACTAAAAACAAAAAAACCGCGCAACTAGTCCCTAAAGACTTTTGCGCGGGCGCATGCGGCAGTCAAACTCGTTAGATGCGAAGTATGCCGCCTGCTTCGTAATTTTCTTTCTAGCCAACTTGGGCAATGCCCTTTTCGCCAACCGGCCCTGTTATTGCCGGGCTTGACAGCTGCTCCAAAGCTTGCGCCAAGGCTACGGCATAGTTGGCCCAAATGGTTGCGTTGACCAAATAGCCGGGCTGTCCTTCTCGAGAAAACGGCTTGCTCCAAAACCGATTTTCGAATTCGTTGTTCAGCTCGGTATTGTCAAGTTCGGTGAGATACCTGAGCAATTCGTGGCCGGGCTGGACCGCCCGAAGCTGTTGTCCGTATTCAATGGCCAATTCAATGGCCGAAAACAGTTCGTTCATTCCTTTTCTCCTATCTCCTAAACTAAAGTTGCATTCACTAGGCCATAGCTTCGGTAAGCCGCCCTGCAATGAGGCGAAGAGCTTCGTCTGCGTTTTCCGGCAGTTTTCTGCAATAGCTAAATTGAGCCGAGATTGACAGCGGGTTCCCTTCCCCCGGAAGCAGGCAATAGTGGATTGTAAGACTCTCCCCATGCCATAGTATAAGCAGCTTCTCGAGGGCCTTAATGATCGGGCCGGGAATGGAAAGATTTTCAATCTTCACCTGCTGGTTCCAATCGCGAGTGCAGGACCTATCAACCATGTTCATGAGGTAGTCCACACAAGTGCAAACACTTTCAAACCCTTCATTGGTCCTAAGCGGCTGGGCCAGCTTAATTTCCAGTGTCAATCCTCCGTGCAAAGGAACGGCGTAGTGGGTTGTCCACGGCTGACTCCAAAACGCCGAGAAACTGGGATAATTATCCATTGCACCACTACCCGATTTATAACTTTCAGCCCAAAAAACCGAGCCCAAATGGGGAACAGAAAGAGGCTCCTTAATTCCCAAGCATTCAATGGTATCGCTAAACATTAAATTCATCCTCCTTCGCGGATGAGGAGTGTAATGTATCAAAATGGCCCGAAAAAGTCCATAGGCGGGATTTTATAAATAGCGCAAGGGTCCTCCTAGGTCCTTGCGCTGTCTTGTTTACCCAATTCCGGCACACATCATCCACACGGAAGCAGCGACCATTACAATTGCCACTGCCCCCCAAAATATTTGCGGAAAGTCCAGGAGCATAAACTTACCCGAAGATAGCTTCATGCTCACTCCTTTCATGAGTTTCGACCTGGGCCGCCGACAACCGGCAGCGAGGTGGCCCTAAAATGGCCATGGCGTCGTGTCCGCTCTCTGGGTAGACCCCTTACTTCGTTTCGCTGGGATTGAGGCTTGCTACCCAGTCGTCCCATCTGGTTTCAAACGTCCTCCTCGGCACCAGCGTCCGCTTATGATGACCGCCGGACGTTTTACATTTCGCGGCCTCCCTGGCCGGAGGTTGCTTTTCACACACCGGGGGTTTTTCAGGCGGCTCAAGCTCCTTGGCAAAAACGATTGCTCCTGTTATCTCTAGCATAATTCTTCCCTCCTTGCTATTGGCCTGTAACATGCCCGGGCACAGAACCAGGGCAAAAAAAGTTGATAACAAATTCTATCATAACAAATTTAGAATTTCAATAGCTTGTGTATTTATCATTAAGAGGGTTACAAAATATTAAACAAGGGGAATCCTTGTCTTACAAAGATTCCCCTTGTTGAGTTATAAATGGCTTTATTTTTTATACAAAAAAATACCGTTATCCGCATTGATATTAATATAATAATAGCCCCGTACACCTTACGACAAAACATCTGTCATAAAATGTACGGGGGTTAGGTGACCCAGAGTTTGCCTATCCGTCACAGGCACAGAAGCCGCTGATCGTGTTACCGCTTACGACCAGTTTCTCCCGTACTTGCTGAAGTTGAGGAAACTGGACAAACACGGCGTCAAGACTAATAGCCTTAACGTTCGAGCGTCCAGTCATTCCTTCAGCGAGTCCGCGGAAATGGAACTCCTGCACGTTAGTCATCACCTCCTTTCAAACTGATAGAACTTAGCGCAGACAGGACAGTCCAACCTGCGATCTTGATGTTCAATACGGAATTCAGCACTTAGCAGCAACGAACTAAAACACAGTCGCCGGTTGACTAGCATGTTTTCCGGATATTGCATAAACCACTTGAGAACCTCAGCGGCGCCTAGAGAACCTGCTACGGATGTAGCTAACGCGTTAACTGGCACTGCTCCTGTATGCTGTCGTCGAGTATGGTCGGTAGGAAAAAAACAGGCGAAGCATGCGGTTTTAAGACTGGGCACAACGCTAAAAACGTACCCGTAACTAAACTGTGCCGACGCATGAACGAAGGGTTTACTGACTGACAGGCAATACTCATTCACGAGGTTTCTGCCAGCCGGAGACTCACCACCTTCTACCACGAAGTCGAAACCTTGACAGAGTTCGTGGATATTAGCCTCAGTGACCTTGTCGTTAACCGCGTCTATAAGCACATCCGGATTTAGGTCGCGAAGCGTCTTGGCGCAAGCCTCAACTTTCAAAGCGCCAATGTCAAACGTTCTATAAAGCAATTGTCTGTTAAGATTAGAGAGCTCAACTGTATCGAACTCAATGATCCGCAGCTTACCAATGCCGGCCGCTACCAGGTTCATCAACAGAGTAGATTTCACGCCACCGGCTCCAATTACAACAACTCTCGCTTTCCTGAGCAATTCCTGTCTTTCGGGACCCCATTCCGGCATTTGTTCTTGCCGGTTATAGCGGCTATCGCTGAATTGGAACAAGGTTATTGCCTCCTTATTGCGTTTGATAAATTATAGACTTAATAAATAAATCTGTAAATCATCATCCTCAAAACCGTTTTTACGATCATGCGATGTACAGTTAACAACCATAGGCGCGTTGTAACATTAAACAAGGGGAATCCTTGTCTTACAAAGATTCCCCTTGTTGAGTTATATTGTTTTTTTAATTTTGCTCGTCGGCAGAGGGGCCATATATAGAAGGCACTTTTGCGCCCATTGCCCGTAGGTAAGTAGTGAGCTGGCCTCTGTGGTGAATGGCATCAAACAAAAAACCCCAAGCCATACTACCCTTTTTATCTTTCCACATTTCACCCATAGCCGCCTCCCCGTTATCCCATTCTTCTTCGGAAATATTTTTCAAATCGCTCTCTAACTGTGACATTCCGGCGTCAAATTTTGCCAGCATGTCGGCCTTGCTCTGCTTTTCCATTTCGTGCGGGTCAAAGTCAGGCGCGCCTTTGTTAATAACCCCGGAAATAGCTTTCCACTGCAGTGCCAGCTGGGCGGCCAAATTACCGGCTTCCCGGGCACGCTCGTGCACCTTATGCTCGTGCTTATCCTCGGGTAAGGCTTCTATTGCCTTCCTAAACTTTGGCGCTTCTTCTTTTATAGTCTTAATAAAAAATTCTTTTGTGGTCATAATTATTTTTTACTAGTTAGATAAGTATCGTAGCATATCATATATACCTCTTGCAAAATAAATTATTTGTTAGATCGCCTTTTAAGGATTCCCCGCACCGACGGGCTTACCAGCTTTTACCCCATCAAGTAAGATTTGAGCCTATTCTTTAAATACTTTTTGCCATAAGCTCGTTTTAAATATTTTTCTCTATGTGTAGCGTCTTGTTGATTAAGACACGCTTCGTAATAAATTAGTTTAAATGGCCGTCTATTCTTTGTAGACTCAACCAACCCTTTCCCATGCTGCTCAAATCTTAATTTTAAATCTTTTGTATATCCGGTATAAAGTTGTTTATCTTTTTCAGATTGTAATACGTATACATAATACATATTATTTGGAGGATTTAAAATTTACTTGACGGGGTGAATCCTTCCTATGAATACACCCAAGCCAGCAGCAGGGGCGGCGTTTTCCTTGCACGAGTTCAACCGGAACCCTTTTGATATGCTGTTTTCTTGTCTCCGGTTTTTTAACAAATGTAACCCAGCAAATCCACTCATTTCGCGCGAGCGGAGTAATATTCTTCCAAGCGGCCAGTGCCTTTGGGGAAGCTGCTAGGGCTTTGCGCAAATCCGCGGGCATGGTATGCACCGCGGCAACAGTATTTTTTTTGGTCATATTTCTCACCATCCCCCTCCCCCTCCGCCGCCCCCTCCGCCGCCGGAACTGCCGGAAAAACCGGAAGAAGAGCCGGAAGGCGTGGAAGCCGAAGTAACCGCGCCGGCAAAGGCACTGCTCACGTTAGAAGTAAATGTCTCCGCGTTAAAATGCGCCAAAGAACCAAAGTACCATAAAGGCGCGTAACTTACACCCTGCTTCTTTAAACCTTCAAACACCCCGGCAAATTGCTTTGCCCATTCGTGTTCTACGCCCAAAGCCAGCGCGTAAGGCAGCATTTTTTCAAAAAGTTCCGGAGTCTTTTCGGGCGGATTGTGGAATTGCAGCCTGTCCTTTTCTGTTACCATTAAAAACAATTTAAACCCTTCAATTTCATCGGCTAATTTCCTGCCCACAACAGTATACGCCCGAATAAGTAGGCCGAAAATTATATTAACCGCGACAAGCGACAAAATTAACACCGGCCAAAATATTATACTTAAAAGAGATGCGGGGCCAAAACGCACCAAGCCCGAGGAAATACCGGTTGCGAACAAAACGGCAAAAGAGATTATTACGCCAAACACAATAACCAAAATATTCTTCGCAAAGTACGTTTTTCCGGCCTGCTCTTTTAGCGAGTCGGCAAAGCTGGAGCGAGCTTCAATAATTTCTGCGGAATTTGTCTTGTCCAGTTTTAAAGTCCCGCTATCTATAAATAATTCACCCAGCAATATTTTTTCTTCATCCGCAAGCGGCTGTTTTAACTCTCCCTCTTTTTTATTTAACGTATAAACCGTGCTTTTAAGCCAGCCTTCTTTACTTTCTGTAATTGTTAAAGCCCCCTTTACGCCCAAGGCAATTATGGCCGCGGCAAAGTTTTTGTTGTCGCTGCCCATTTTGCGCACATAGCCCACCATAGCTGGCGAAAACTTAAGCGGCGGTTCATACAATGGAATTACCGTACCTTTTTTAGGGTCGCGGCCTTTTTTATACCACATGTAGAAGTAAAAAACCAAAACCAGTAAAAATCCCAAAATTCCTACAATGTAGTCTAAATTACTGCGCAAGGCTTCCGCAAAATTTTCAGCCACTGTTGGGGCTGCTACCATGCCTTTTGGAAAACCTACAACAATGGTTAAGCCTTCGTAAACGCCTAGGGGTTTTGATGATGCAAATTCAACCGTTCCATTTGTAATATTGTATGTTCCTTCCTTGTCAGTTGAGCCCTGCGCGCCGGTGTATAAGGCAACTGTTATATTTTCGCTTAAGATGTTCCCCGGGAGTTTAACGGTTGCGCCGGCAGATTCTATGGGAAATACCCACCCATTACCCGTAACGTTCCAGTAAAGTTCGTCATGATCCTCAAAAAAACCAAGCTGCCTTGTTGTCTTGTAAACAATTTTATACTCATACTCGCCCGGCGCAATAAATACGTCTTGCTTGCCAACATATACCCTCACCCCGTTACCTGCCCTTTCTGTATGGTAGCCTTCCACTTCTCCATCCTTATAAATTCCTAAAACCTCAAAGCCCACACTATACCTCCGGCCTGTCTGGTCGGTATAAGCTATGGGAAAATCCCTATATATCCCACGCTTAATTTGTTCGCCCGCGCTAATAACCTTAATAGTCTCTGTTACAACCATAGAAGCGTCTTGTTTTACCTCTATATTACTATGGTAATTTACAATCCGCTCCGTGCTTTGAGCATTTACCCCCAAAGGCAAAACCAGCATTAAAGAGAACAAAATAAGTCTAATGTATTTAGTCATACTTCCATTATAACAAAAAAGCGCCAAAATGAATTGGCAGCGGTCTGATTATATTCTGAGAATGAAAGTTATTACTATAAATCCAGAATTAAGTCTCCCATCAATAGCCGAAGTCGTATAATAAAAAAGTGTCGTGTACCTTTTTTGGAATAGATTCCAAACCAAGCAGCTTAACTATTTAAAAATTTTCTCCTTAAGGGCTACTTCGGTAAACAATAAAAAGATACCTAACACCTTTTCTCTTCAAAACAAAATAAAACAGCCTGCCGCCAAAAAGGATAGCAGCAGGCATGTGGAAGGCTGGAGAGCAGGCTACGCTTAGAGGCGGATAGTCATCTGCTCAAAATCTTCAAAAGTGAGCTTGAATTGCTTTAGTTCGAGCTGAGCAGGGAGAGGTTGGAAATACATCCACACCTGACCTTTCTCTTCGGGCACGAGCAAGTGATCCTTCGTGCGCAAAAAACCTTGGTAAAAACCTTTGGTATATCCGATGAGACCAAGGCGAACTCCATTGCTTGTGACCAAATACGCCGTGTCAGGAGCCATGAGCCTATAATTTCCCCGGCAATGACTTGTAAACTCAAGCAAAAGAGCTAGTTGAGCTTGATTAACATACACACTAGGGATATACAAGCTTACGCAGCCTTGCACGTGGAAGGACGACCAAGTACTCAAGTCAAATTGCGATACACGAAGCCAACTGGTAACCGGTGTCGCGACAAACTTGGGGTATTGGTCGTTAGCCGTTTCTGCAACTGCGGATTTCATAACCGCATGAGTGTTCGAAGCTGTAGTGCGCGATTTTTCAAAGCTTTTGACTTTGTCCGCGTAAAGCTTCATAGCCTCTTTGGTCAGCGGGAGCATTTCGTCGCCCGTAGCGGGATGATATTTATAGCCCAAGGGCTTAATATCTATCTCGCCGTTCGGCAAAATGATGTAGACATTACGGGGTTGGCCAGTGGAAGGGTTAAAGTACTCGCCGGGCTTGGGGAGGGAAAGTCCATAAAGTACCACCATCCACAGGGTAACAGCGGCGCCGAATATGAGAGTACCTTCGGTAGTGCGGCGCAGTACAAACTTCCAGATCAAATGCTTGAAAAGCAGCGCGGCCACAGTCAATCCGGCGACACTCAAAGCATTTACAAGGTAGTCATTCGTCATTCCGAGATTTCGGAACGTGGACGCGAAAGTTCCAAACACACTCCACAGCATGAGGAAGTCGAGCAACCGCATGCCAATGAAGAGCAGGACAACAAACGCGAGCATCTTGCTCCAGTTTTTACTAAGCCAGGTCATGTTTTTTTCTCCTATTTAACCTGAAAGCCACGGCCACGGCAACAGCGCTAAAGAAAACGCCTGCCAAAAACCAACGGTAAGGTTCACGGCCTTGCTTCTTTGCCCAGAAGGCAAGTGCAAAACCCGCACCCAAGGAAAAAAAAGCAACCAAAAAGTAGCTGTTCATAGAACCTCCATTTGGTTGTAAAGGTGAAACTATTATACTTAATAATTTTAAGCTTAGTCAAGGCAAAAATTAAGAAAAATGGATGTCAGGTATTTTTAAAAACAAATAAAAACAGACATAACCCATTTTCTTGAATTGTCCTAATTGAGTGATACAATATATCTAGGAGCCTTAATAGCTCTCCTAATGGATAAGTTTATTTATAAATAATAAATTTATGAAGCACAAATTTCTCGTCTTATGGCTTGCGGGGCTTGTGGGTGCGGCTGCAGTTTTGCCTTACGCCTTCACACTGCAGCATGACATTATTGCAAAAACCGGCGTGCCATTGATGACAATTAGTATAGAAAAGGTGCCAGGTACTCTTTTCCGGTACAGCCTTTACTGTTAAATCAGAGAAAAAGGTACCTGACACCTTTTCACCTCCCAAAGTAATTAGATAGTTAAATATTTGTTTAAACCATGCAAGCTGGACCTTAATTATACCCCCCAAAGCATATTTTAGATGGAGAGGGAGAGTTACTTTTCCACTTCTTATGAACTTTTCCATGTGATAACCCGAATATTTCGTAAAAAATATTAATTAAACAAGTATTTAATCGCTTAACTGCACTGTTAAATATTTCTTAGCGCTTAACTTAGGTGTTAATGCTGTTTTCTTTGATTTTAGCTATATACGCCGCGCCTCGTGCGGGGTATGATTAATATACCAAAAGAGTAATCTTATAAATTAAGATTAATTGGTTACGCTTTAAAAATATTTCTACTCTAAACAAGCAACCACGGGCGGTTAGCCAATGTATTAGCAAAAGCTTGGTTGGAAAAAATGAATATAAAGCGCATTGTGTTTTTTAAAGAGCAGGTTGTAAACCCCGTACAGTCCCACTAAATTTACCGGGGTAAAAAATCGGAGGTATGAAGCCTGATCTTTATGAACTCAGTTAAATAAATTTAATTCTGCTAATCCATAAATAAGTTTGGCAGAGAAAGGAAAAGTTATGAATGAAGACACGAAGCCCACAACCGGAACACCAACACCCACTACATCCGGCGAAACCAAGCCTGCTGACCAAAAACCAGCGGCACCGGTTGAGAAATAATAGTCCCTGGATAACAGGACAGAAGAAATATTGAATGTGTACTTCCGCCAAAGGCGCCTGCCTGCCGGTGAGGCAGGGATCCGCCTTTGGTGGAAGACGCGCACTCTACATGAATTTGGACCCTTGCGCACGCTAAAATAGGTACTACTGCAAACTAAACTGCGAGTTATGTATTACTTTACAAACAAACAAAAAGCCCTTACAAAAGCAGGGGCTCTTTATATTTATAGTGACGGTCAGTGAAAGCTTTTACAGCAGCGTATTTAAGCTAATTATTTAAGTATTTTAAGCAAAGTTTTTACAGGTTGGATTGGGTTTAATTCATAATAGACTCTTTGCCCGCGCTTTTCTTTTTTTAACAGCCCATTTTGCAGCAGAGTTTTAAGATGCAAAGAAGCCAAAGGCAAAGAAATGCCCAGCAATTCTGCGGTGTTACTAACCGACACGGAGTCTTCCGTGGCAAAAATCCAAAATATCTTACAACGGTTTGGTTCACTTAAAGCTTTAAACACTTCGCTCAATCTTAGATTCTTTTTGGCAAGCCCTTTCTTTAATTCCTGTATCTTTTCGTTTGAAAGCATATTAATTCCAATTGGAATGTTTAAATAATTATTAAACCATTTAATCCCTAGTTAAAAGGTTATCATCTTAAAAAAGCCTTGTCAAATTTTTTATTAACCCCGCCTGTATACCGCACGTTTTAACATAACTACAAAGGCAGATTGGAGTAAGTAAAAGCTAAATAATCGGTTGACTCTCCCTATTCTCCATGTTAAACTGCTAATTTGTAAATGTTTTGTAAGGAGGAAAAGGCCATGGGTGTCCAGATACACGTAAGGAAAAAGGATGGGCAGCTTCTTTTCCGCTTGTATAATACCGTTAGCGGCGAGTATTTTACCTCTCCATTAAGCATGGATAGGTGTGGTCTGGAATACATCCTGGCCAGAATGTTGGCCGAACTGCCTCTCCGCAATAAAGACGTAGCAATTATCCTCGAACAAGAAGCGGAAAAGGCAGAAAGATATGGCCATCTGCATCGTGAATGGAAGAAGGGATTCAATAATGGGATAACCATCCCGAATGAAATCTATAAAGCCCACCGGGAATTATCTAAAGCCCTCAAGCCGCTCCTAACAAGGTACCTGCAAAAGATTAAGAAAATTGAGGCAAAATCCAAGGAACAGAAAGAATAACCTCAATAACCTCAAAGTCGGCACACCAAACACGACGAGCGATAACACCGCTCGTCTTTTTTATAAAGAACGCGTA
>CAZPRQ010000031.1:4530-16172 GCA_964589415.1 uncultured Candidatus Saccharibacteria bacterium | reverse complement strand
CGGGGAGTAGAGTAGTTTTCAATTATTATGGGAACGAGCTCAATACTGTCTAAACTAGCGGGAACCTTTGGTCCTTGAAGTTCGTTTTGAGCTTTGGATTTTGATATTTGAATTTTTAACGTTAGCCCTTCCTTCGTGTCTTGGCTCCACATTTGGTCAAAAATAAAGTTGCCCAGGGAATAGAAGATGTATTTGGCGTTGGCGCATTGCAGCCCTTCCCTCTCCTTTTGAGGAGAGGGCCGGGGAGAGGTTGTAGTATTGGGGCAATAGCGCTCTATGGTTTGAATCCAATGCGGGTGGTGGCCAATGACTATATCCGCGCCAAAATCAATTGCCGCGCGGGCAAACGCTGTCTGGGCGGCGTTAGGTTTTCGAGTGTATTCCGTGCCCGCGTGCATACTTGCGACTATAAAGTCGCAGGCGGATTTTAGATTAGAAATGCCGGATTTTAGCCTGTCCAGATTTTCAATTCTAGCTACATATTCGTTTGTGATTTTGCCATTGTCATTTATAGAAGCGTAAGAGGCGGCAATAAAACAAATTTTTATGTTTTTCTCATTAATAACTGCCGGTGTCCAGGCTTTGTCTAAGTTTTTACCGACACCAATTCCCTTTACCAGTGACTGTGTCCATTCTATACCTTTTAAACCCTGGTCAAAGGCATGATTATTTGCAAGACTTAAAACTTTAAATTTGTTATCGTTGAGGCCAATAGCGGCGTTACAAGGCGCTCCAAAAACCAACGAATTACCTCCAATTATACCTATGTGTCCTTGACCCGCGCAGTTTCCGGATATGGGGTAAAAGGGACTTTCTAAATTACCAAAAGAAAAATCTACAGCTGAAAATAAATCTTTGGTATTAGAGAAAGGTAAGGAATAATTATTCGATTTTTGCATTGTAGCCGCTACATTTCTGGAGAGCATAATGTCACCCACAGCAAAAAAAGTCACCGTTGTTTCGTCGGCTTCTTGTGTTTGAATGTCCAGGGATTGCCGATAGTAGGCTTTTAAGTCTTTTTCCTTGGGAGCGGTTCCAATGGATTTATTCGGATACCCGGAGTAAGGATCGTTTTGGTTTTGTAAAATACCTAAGGCCGCCGCAAGCGCGAATATTATTCCGACTATGTAGATCCAATATTTTTTTAACAAGTCATTTAACATATTTGTACTATACTACAAAAGTTAAAATAAAAAAACTAATTAATAAAATTTTATGTAGTTTCAAATTTCAATTCTTTTATCGGCAGGGTTTAGCGCGATAGCATATATTGTTGTCCGCCCAGGTTGCGAATTTTTCCTTTCATTTCCAAAAACGTCAGTGCCGACATTACTTCGCCGGTAGGCAGACCGCACTGCTTTATAAGCGCGTCTACGGGCATGGGTTCGTGAGTGAGTTTTTCTAGCACAGCGGTTTCTTGTGGGGTATCGCCCAGCACCTGTTGGGCTTCGGCAGAGGCCGGTAGATTTTGTAAGTTTAATTCTTCAAATAAATCTTTCGGTTCGGTAAGTGCCCGCGCGCCCATTTTGATAAGATTGTGGGGGCCAAAACTTGTTGGTGAATAAATGGGTCCGGGTACGGCAAATACTGTGCGGTTTTGTTCAAGCGCGTATTGAGCGGTAATTAAGCTGCCGCTTTTTGTATCACATTCCACTACGACTGTAGCTGAAGAAATTCCGGAAATAATTCTGTTTCTTGCTACAAAATGATAATTGAGGGAAGCGGTACCGGGAGGATATTCTGAAACCAGCGCCCCGCCAGTTTCAATAATTCTTTGCGCCAGCCAGGTGTGCTCTTTGGGGTAAATAGATTTTTCATCCACGCCTCCGCCTAAAATGGCAATTGTCGCGCGCCCTTTTTCAACTGACAACTGCTGTACTGCCGAATCTACCCCATACGCGAGACCCGATACAACCGTAACGCCGGCTTCAATTATGGGACCAATGAGATAGGGGATGACGCTTCGTCCATAGTTGGTGATTTTACGCGTACCGACTACCGCGATATATAAATTTTCAGGATTTGGAAGCGTACCTCGCACATAGAGCAGGCGAGGACGATTAATAACTTCTTTCAACAATGGCGGATATTTTGCGGAAGTCTCGGAAATCAGTTCAATCCCAGCTTGTAACAATTTATTATGTTCCGCCTGAAAGTCCACTTTAGAAATATGTTGTATAATTCGTTCGGCCGTTTCCGGTTCTATTCCCAGGATTGTGAGCTGTGCGGGACTTATTTTTGCCAGATGAGTGGGGGATTTTAAGCCATCTAAAATAAGCCCGAGCCGTTTTAAGCCCAAAGCCGGATTTAGGCCATTTAGGGCATGAATATATAATTCGGAAAGGTTATTCATAGTGTTCATATCTCTATTATATAGTATAAAAGCTAAAATATAGGATTTTATGGCTTTTTTATCAATGGAATTGGGGCTTGACAAAAACAAAAAAAAAGTATATAATAAGGTACTGGAAAATTGAATTTTGCATTTTCCGGTAATTGGAATAGTTAAGTTGTCCTTTTGTACCCGGTATCCTATTTGCAAGTAGCGAAAGCATGTGTCATCCCTCCTACCACTTGCTACTAGCATCAAGCAAAGACATGCAGGCGTCTGTCTGTGGTCTTTCACTTGCAAGTAGGGTTCTGGGTATTTTAAATCCCCCTTCCCTGTAAAATAGGGACGGGGGATTTTTACGTTGCTAGCTTTCCACTAAAAATTGTTTGACTTTCATTAGTACTTTGGGGAAAATATGACTTGTTAGCTGGTCTAGTTCATTGTTCCCGAAGTCTTGAAGTATAAACGCATCCGTGGGTAATTCTTCTTTGCTTATTCGGGTTTCCACGCCAATGCGGAGACGGTGGAAATTTTGAGTTCCTAAATTTTCAATTATATTTTTTATGCCATTGTGTCCGGCCGCCGAAGAGTCACGCGCCATTTTAACTGTGCCCAGCGGTAGGTCTATTTCGTCGTGAATAACCAGCAGGTCGCGTGAGAAATTCAGTTTATAGAAATCACAAATTTGTAAAATTGCCTGCCCCGATCGGTTCATAAAAGTTTGGGGTTTTATGAATATTACCTTTTGTCCGTTAAAGTCGCTGGTAAAGAGTTCTGACTTAAAGTTTTGGTAAGGCCCCGAGGTTTTTAAATAATCGTCGTTCTGTAATATAAAATCTACGGCTAGAAAGCCGGCATTATGCCTGGTGGCTTTATATTTTTTTCCTGGATTGCCCAGTCCGGCAATTATTTTCATACAGATTGGTATTTAATTTTTACGCTTTATCCTTGCCTTTAAGCCTGAGCGTGACCGGTGTTCCCCAAAAATCCAGGTCTTTTATAATTCCATTTTGAACAAATTTCCTAAATTGCATGGAAATCGCGGCCGGATGATTCACCGACAGTTGAAAGACTGGCGGGTTTGAGCCAACCTGTTTTAAGCCAAAAACTTTTGGATTCTTTTGGTCCCTCAGCAGCTTGGGAGGATTGATTTTCATTTTTTTCTGGAGGAAAGCCGTAACTGCGTCGCTGTCTATTGTTTTCATTCGGCGTTGGTAAATAGGGGCAATGGCCGCCAGTGCTTGGTTTAGGCCCTCGCCGGTTTTTCCAGAAACAAAAAATACAGGGCACATCCATAAGAAGGAAAAGTGCAAACTAACGTAATCCTGCATTTTTTCACGGTCACCTTTATACAAATCGCTTTTGTTAATTAAAATAACGCAGCCTTTTTCCAGTGAAAAAATTTCTTGAGCGACCCTCTGATCCTGTTTGGTAATTTCTTCCATGCAGTTTATGACAAAAAAGCAGACATCAGACCTGCGAATAGCTTTGAAGGTTTGAAATCCGGAATATAAATCCGGCTGTTCTTGGCGATGCGTTTTTTTCTTTAATCCGGCCGTATCAATAAAGGTAAAAGCTTGTCCGTCTATGGTGAGCTTTTCATCTATTGCTGTGCGGGTGGTTCCGGGGATAGGGGACACCACGACCCGTTCCTTTTTTAATATGGCGTTAAACAGGCTCGATTTTCCCACATTGGGTTTTCCCACAATACTAACGGCAATTTCCGATTCGGAGCTAATAGCTTCATCAATTTTTATGTCAGACTTTTTGGAAATGTGACTTACCGCGGCATCTAACATGTCGCCAATACCCCGTCCGCTTATGGAAGATATGGGAAATGACTGTTTAATTCCCAAAGACGCGAATTCCGCTATTTTTTCTTGCGCCTTAACAGCCGAATCAAGTTTGTTTACGGCAAGCAGAAGGGGTTTTTTATTTTTTCTGAATTTATGCAGTATAGCCTTGTCTATAGATAAGCGGTTGGATTTACCGTCCACTACCAAAATAATAAGATCGGCTTCTTCTAAAGCAATGTCTATTTGCTTTAAGACATTTTGTTCTAGCTCACCGTCTGTTTTTGTAGAAAGGCCGGCGGTATCCACCAGCATAAAGTTTGTGCCGTTCCAGGCGGTTTCTACATATTGGCGATCGCGGGTGGTTCCGGCAATATCTGAGGTTACGGCATGCTGAAAACCGGCTATTTTGTTTAACAAAGTGGATTTTCCGGCATTTGGCGGACCAACTAGAGCAATTGTGGGCAGGGGTAGCATCATAAAATATCGAATAAGTTTTTAAAATTAAATCGCATTTGGGTGGAATTGGAACCGTGTTTTTGGTTGGGGCAAGGAAAAATTAATTCGGGTCAATACTTGTAGTTACATTTTGGCCTATTATGATAATAATATCAACTCGATTTTTATCTACCTTTATTCCTGGCGGCGGCAAAGTGGCTTCCGTGGCGCCAATTTCATTTTGAATATATTCAACGCTGGCCGGTTTGGGATTTGCCTGGTAAACAATAGTTTTAGAGAGTTGTCCGGCTGTTTCCGGGTAAGGAAGTTCCCAAACAGTAAGGCCCATATTTTTTAACTTTCTGTCAATTTCCCGGTAGGCCGAGGAATTTTTGGTGGAATTTGCCAGCCAGATGGTAGGTTTTTCAGCTTGAAGTTTACCGTAGCTAAACGCGTTTTTAAAGTAGTTTTGAATGTCCTTGGCAGTCTTGCCGGGACAAGGAGTAAGCACATATGCCCCTGTATCCTCTAGAATTAGCGGACAAATAAGTTTTGTTTCAGGGTCGAGGCTTAATGAAAGGAAGTTATGAATTTTTTTGTCTCGCGTAAGCGAGTACAAATGGTAAAGTTCACCGGGACTTAAGTTGGTGTGAAAATGGTCAGCAAAAGTGCTTAGCAGGCCATTGGCTTTACCGGCATCGGTTACCAAATTCAAATCCAGTATGCGCTGTTTTAAAGCGTTTAAGACTTTTTGCTGTCGTTGTGAGCGGGCAAAATCTGATCCTTCGGGGCCGGCCGCATGCCGGGAGCGAGCAAATTGCAGAGCTCTTTCACCACCCATACGCTCAGTGCCTTTTTTAAAAGTAAGTGGACCAAGATAGCCTTTAGTGTCTTTTTGAAAATCGTCCGGGAATTGGTAATCGGTAAAAGTTCTTTCTATGTTTATATCAATGCCCCCCACTTGGTCTATGGCTTTGGCAAAGCCTTTAAAATCAACTACCGCAAAATAGGGGATTTCCAGGCCGGAAATTTTTTCTACTTGCTGTCTTGCCCATGTGCCCGCCTTGTCCCAATCTTTGTTCTTTCCCAGCCCTTCGGCAAACGCGGCATTTAATTTTCTTTTTCCCAGATTATTGGGAAGTTCGACTAAATAATCTCTTGGAATTGAGGTTAAAACAATTTCTCCTATTTCTGGCCTTATTTGGGCTAGTATAATGGTATCGGTTAAATAAGGTCCGTCATGTCCTTCGCCTCCCATGCCGAGTAATAAAATGTTTATTTGGCCTTCATTTTCGCCTAAAAGCTCGACATTACGCTGGCCAGCACTTATGACTTGTTTTATTTTCTGGAAAAAAGTGGTTTTTTGACCCACAAATATTTTATTTGAAAGATTTGACGCCCGAAATATGACTAAAGCGCCCAGCCCCAAAATTAAAACTAAAATGGCTATTAAAAAGAATTTAAAAATGCTTTTGGATTGTTTTCCGCGTGGCATGCTTAATAAACGCGCTTGATTATGCCGTTCTGTCGTTAAAGCGTTTATTTTTTGGTCGTTTTGGACCGAGACTATAGGGCCACGGTAGTTTTTTGAGTTGGGATTATCCACAAATACTGGTAATTAAGTACCTGTGTATTATATAGAAAATTAGGTCTTTCGTTAAGACGTTAAATATTTGTCGCAAGTCGTAAAATGTCCTGTCGAGTTTATTATTTAGCTGTACATTAACTTGCTTGGTGGGCTTAGTTGTGGTATAGTGGGTGGTAATGTGGCGTGTATTTTGAAATATTCGGGCGGTTAGCTCAGCGGTAGAGCGCTGCATTCACATTGCAGATGCCATAGGTTCAAATCCTATACCGCCCACCATACAAACTGCCCTTGACTGGGTAAAAAATATTAGTACAATTAGTGTGTTAACTTTCATTTTTTTCCAGGTTTATGAATTTTCAAGAAAACCAAAACCAAACAGATAATAAAAAGGATTTGCCCAATACCGCCAGGTACGCTGTTGGCGGTTTTATTTTGGATTTATTGTTAATTGTGGGCATTACCATGGCAATTATTTTGCCATTTCGCTTTTTTGTTGCCGAACCGTATGTGGTTTCTGGAAATTCCATGATTCCTAATTTTCATGACGGTGAGTATTTGGTTGTAGACAAACTTACTTACCGCAACCATAAGCCTTCCAGGGGAGACGTGGTTGTTTTAAAATATCCCAAAGCCCCGAAGCAGTTTTTTATAAAAAGGATTATTGGCTTGCCGGGTGATAGCATTGAAATCCAACAAGGTTACGTAACTTTATTTACCTCAGAATATCCCGCCGGCTATAGATTATCGGAGCCTTATTTGGAGAATCAAAATGAGACAGTGGGAAGGGTGGAAAAAATGAAACTAGGCAGCGATGAATATTTTGTGCTGGGCGATAATCGTTCCGGCAGCTCAGATTCGCGCTTATGGGGAATATTGCCGGGTGAAAACATTGTCGGCCGCGCTTGGCTGAGGGTGTTGCCTTTAGGCCAGTTTGGAGTAATTCATACTCCTAAATACGATAAGTAGGGAGAAATAGAAAATAGTTTAGACGTTATAAATTATTAATAATAAACTAAAGCCAGGTTATTGTAGTCTGGCCAATAGTCAAACACGTATTTATATATGGGTAGACCTAGAAAAGCTTCCGGCCAAACCGCCGGATCAGCAAAGAAAATTCAAGTCTTGGAAGGGTGTTTTGACGTAATTTCAGAAACAGACGGGCTTTGGGATATAGTTTTAAAGAAAGTTCAGAGATACTCACGCGTGTATGGTTTTCAGCATTTTGAAAGTCCCCTTATTGAGGACCCGGAGCTATACAAAAGCTTTTATAGACAAGACGAGTCCGCGTTGGCAAAGCTGTTAACCATAGACATGGGAGGCCGGCCGGTTGCCCTGCGTCCTCATTTATTACCGTCGGTACTTAGGGCATATAATCAGAGCAAAGTATTTGAATTGTCGCCGGTCAACAAGTGGGCTTACAGAGGCCAGACTTCCTATAAAAACTTGAATGGAGATATAATTAGCGACTTTGAGTTTGGGTTTGAAATATTCGGCAGTTTTAATCACCTTAGTGAAGCACAGGTTGTTGGAGCGGTGTGGGAGATGCTTCAGTCTTTGGGTTTAAAAGACATTACTTTGGAGATTAACAGTATTGGGCAAGATGAATGCCAGGTTGCTTACCAGTCAACTTTGCATGGGTATTTGTCGGCGAAAAAATATGAATTGTGCGATTCATGCAACGATCATTTGCGAGGCCGGGTTTTAAATGTATTTCGTTGCAATAACCTGGATTGCCAGGCCGTACTTTCTGAAGCGCCTACAATTTTGGATTTTCTCGATCAGGAATCGCATAAGCATTTTATGAATATTTTGGAAGCACTGGATGAATTGCGTATCCCGTATCAATTAAATCCTTTTCATGCCGGCCCGGATGGCTATAGTCAGACAAATTTAGTCATTAAGTACAAGCATAAAGATCAGGTTTATATTTTGGGTGAAGGGGGTTACCACAGCAAGCTCATGGAAAGTGTTACTGGAAAAAATTGGTGTTGTTTTGGTTTTTGGGGCAGTTTGCTTAACATTCGAAAATTAGTTGAGATGGAAAAAGTCAATATTAGCAGGGAAGGCAAAAATGATGTCTATTTGGTTCCGCTTGGTGAGTTGGCGGCTAAAAAATCTTTAAGGTTGTTTCGTGACCTTACGACGGAAAAAGTTTCAGTCTATGATCATTTTGGTAATGCGGGGGTAAAAAATCAGTTAAAGCAAGCTCAAACTTCAAACGCGCCCATCGCGCTTATTATGGGTCAAAAGGAAGCGGTTGACGAAATGGTAATTCTTCGCGATGTAAAAAGCGGGATGCAGGAAATTATTTCTTATGATAAAATAGTAGAAGAAGTCAAAAAGCGGCTTGGTCGCTAGACTGCCATACGCTAAATAATTTAGCGATCTGGTCTTATATTTTAAAATCTATTTATATGGAAGAATGTGTATTCTGCAATATTGTAAATAAAACCTTACCCTCGCAAATTTTGTATGAAAATGGGGAAATAATTGTTATTAAAGATATTTTACCGCAAGCCCCTGTGCATTTATTGGTTATTTCCAAACAGCATTTAGTTTCCATAAACCATCTGGGAACAGAACATCAGTCTTTGGTGGGGGAAATGGTGTTTGTCGCCAAGCAAATGGCTGAGAAGTTTGGAGTGTCGGAATCCGGTTATAAACTAATGTTTAATGTCGGAAATGACGGCGGCATGGTTATTCCTCACCTGCACTTACATTTGCTGGGCGGCAAAAAAATGGGGTAAGTAAGCTAGTAAGCGGATAAGCTTATTAACAAGCCACGCCTTTGGCGTGGCTGTTATTTGCTTATAAGTATACCGCATATATTTGACGTTTGTGCTTATTTATAGTATGATCCAAGAAGAATAACATGTTAACTTATTGAAAGTAGGTGAACTAAGTTGGTAGAAGTGAAGAAGAAGGAAAATGAGTCTTTGGAGTCTATGCTGCGCCGCTTTAACCGCAAAATTCAGCAAAGCGGTGTTTTAGTGCGTGCCCGTAGAATTCGTTTTTTTGAGGCTCCGAAAAGCAGAAATTTACGTAAAGTGGCAGCAAGGCGTCGCAGCGTGATAAAAGCCCAGAAAGAAGAGCTTAAGCGTCTAGGCAAGCCCGTTCCAGCCAAGCGTTACGGCCGCAGGTAAATAAACTATTTCTCATGTTAAATTTAAGTGTTATTGAAAATGACCTCGTATTAGCCATGAAGTCCAAGGATCAGGTGGCTATAGATACGCTAAGAGGTTTAAAAACTCGAATTGTCAATGAACAAGTGGCAAAAATGAACGACGCGTTAGATGAGTCGGGGATTTTGGCTTTGGTAAAATCGGAAATTAAGCGCCGCAAGGAAGCCGCGGAAAGTTTTGTGGCCGGGGGTAGGCAAGAAGCAGGGGAAAAAGAGCTAAAAGAAGCTTCCATTTTAGAAAAATATTTGCCGCCGCAAATGAGCGAGGAGCAGGTGGTTAAGGCGGTCGAAGAATTGTTGGCATCCGGAAATTTTACGGCATCGGATTTTGGCAAAGCCATGGGTGTGCTAAAAGCGCGAGTGGGCTCTTCGGCCGAGGGGTCTCTTGTGGCGAAGATCTTGAAAGAAAAACTAAAATAACTAGTGAGCAGTGATTAGTGCATAGTTACTAACCACTGCCCACTGTCCACTTTTCGCATGGCTAAAGAACAATACATTGTAGGCCTCGATATAGGGACTCAAAATATTCGGGTCGTACAGGCTAAAATAAATCCCGAAGGAGTACTAAATGTAATCGGTGCCAGTGAAGTTGCTGGCAGCGGTCTTAGGCGTGGGGTAATTGTTGACATTGAGGAAGCCGTATCGTCTATTTCTTCCGCCCTGGAAAAGGTTGAGCGAATGACTGGTGTGCCCGTAAGTTCCGCAAATGTCTCCGTGGGTGGTAATCATATTACGAGTCAACCTTCGCACGGGGTAATTGCGGTTTCCAGGGCAGACGGTGAAATTTCTGAGCATGATATTGTGCGGGTTATAGACGCTTCACAGGCTATTTCAATACCCAGCAATCGGGAAGTACTGCATGTTTTTCCCAAGACTTTTATGCTGGACGGTCAGGCCGGGATTAAAGATCCGCTTGGCATGACCGGTATTCGTTTGGAAGTTGAAACTATAATTGTGACCGGCGGGTTGCCTTTTATTCGGAATTTAACCCGCTGTTTAATGCAGGCCGGGTTGGAAATAGAAGATTTGGTTTTGGCTCCATGTGCTGCAGCCGAAGCCGTACTGTCTAAAAGGCAGAAAGACTTAGGCGTATGCTTGCTCGATATGGGCGCGGGTACTACAAGTATGGCCGTTTATGAAGAAGGTGACTTGCTTCATACGGTTGTATTGCCGGTAGGTCAGATGCATATTACTAACGATATTGCCATTGGACTTCGCTGCAGTATTGAGACCGCGGAAAAAATTAAATTGGCGTATGGTCATAGCGACCCGAAAGCAATTAGCCATGAAGAAAATATAGATCTCTCAAAAATAGATTCTGTCGAGACAGAAGTAGTCTCGCGCGAGTATGTGGTGGAGATTATTGAAGCGCGGCTTGAAGAAATATTTAAAATGGTCAACGCGGAACTTAAAAAAATTGCCAGGGATGGCAAGCTGCCGGCGGGTATTGTTATAAGCGGAGGCGGCAGTCATATGCCCGGTGTTTTGGAGTTTGCTAAAAAACATTTGCGCTTACCTACGTCTTTGGGTAGTCCCCAAAACATTCAGACTATTATTGACCGCGTAGATGACCCAGCGTTTGCCACCGCAGCCGGCCTCGTGCTGTGGAATAGCAAAAACGGCGGTTTGCCAGGTTCTCAGTTCTCAGGGATGTTTAAGAAGCTGGGGCAAAATGAATTTTTGGGGAAAGTTCGCAAGTGGTTTAAATCATTCCTGCCATAAAACTCCGTGTCGCCGTTGGCGGGACGGTTTTTTATTATACTTCTTAAATATTTTTATACCATAAATATTGCGGCCGCATTTTTTGTAGTATATGGGAAAAAGTAAAAAACAATATACAGTTACCAGTAAGATATTAATATCACTGCTTACGCTTAGTGATACGGTTTTAGTTACGCCGCACGAGCTAAAGCGCCGATGGTTTCGCGGCGACTTGCTGGGTGATAGCCAGTCGGTGACTAAAACAATATACTACTTAACTCAAAAAGGTTATTTAAAATATGTTAATGAAGAAAACGAAAAATTCATTAAAATTACTAAAAAGGGAGAGCTAAAAGCATTATTGGAAAAATCGAAGTTGGAAAAAGAAGAATCTGAATGGGATGGTAAATGGAGAATAATTATTTTTGATATCCCCGAGGAGAGTAATGGAAAACGAAATTTCTTTAGAGCCTTGCTAAAACAATACGGGTACAAACGCCTGCAGGGGAGTGTGTATATTAGCCCTTGGCCTTTAAATCGTAGCGCTGTGGATTATTTAAAACAAACGGGGTTGAATAAATATATCCGCATTATAAAGGCTGAAGAAAT
>CAZPRQ010000031.1:0-4430 GCA_964589415.1 uncultured Candidatus Saccharibacteria bacterium | reverse complement strand
CCATATTTTGGATAGGCTAGGGCCTTGACAAAGTATGGGCTTTTTGCTATAATATGCTGTTTATTAGCGACGTAGAGCGAGTGAAGGAACCTTTATTTCAGGTTCGTAAATTTTGGGGAAAAGACCCAACATTTACGAGCTTAAAAACTCGGGTTCTTAAATAAATATAGGGAGGAATAAAGCGTTACTTAAATTTTAGTAAGGCGTCCTTTGCGGCGGGTATTGAAAAGAAAAAAGTAAAGATCTAGACGTATTAATAGTATAAATATGATGTCATTCTGAGAGCGGATATACTTTCGGTAGGCTCCCAATTTCTTATAGTGTGAAATTGAGATCCTTCGTCGGGTGCACTCCTCAGGATGACGTTGTTAATTTACCATTAGCAATTTAATACATCTATTTCAGCCCCCACTGCAAAGGATGCCTGAACCTAAAAGGGCATTCGAGCGATCTGAAAATCCAAAGTAGAAAGGACTCCAACCATGACGGTGGGACGTTTTTTCGCAAATTCTTCCGTCGTAACCGGGCTCATGCTCGGTACGGCAAACACAATTTTCGCGCAGCCTCAGTCCGACTGGGGCTA
Source organism: uncultured Candidatus Saccharibacteria bacterium (assembly GCA_964589415.1). Taxonomy (GTDB): domain Bacteria; phylum Patescibacteriota; class Doudnabacteria; order UBA920; family UBA920; genus CAZPRQ01. The sequence goes on along the minus strand of CAZPRQ010000031.1, from coordinate 3,847 downwards.
CGGCCTAGTCGGCGAGAAGCCCATCTCAACCGCCGAGGAGTTGAAAAATCTCGTTGATAGTGGTGGTTGGTTCACCTGGCCCGTCGTGGCCTGGGTGGCATTGGCAGTTGCGATCATCGCGCTGCTTCTGCACCTCCGCCGCCAGGGCAATTCTGCGCCCCCGCCACTTCCGTCGACCCCAGGCGGTATGAACTTTTTGGATATCAACGGTCCTCAAACGTCCCCACCCCCGCCGCCCCCAAGCGAGAAAAAAGACGAGAAGCTGAAAGAGGGGGAACCTGCGACCCAGGTTCGGTCGCAAATCAGAATGGACAAGGTGGAAAAGGGTGACAAGAAGGCGGAAGAGCCCAACCAGCCCCCGCCGCCGCCACCCCCGCTTCCAACCGACGAGGAAAACGATGAGACGAAAGCAAAAACGTCCAATGAACCTCCGCCGCCGCCCCCGGCAGCAAGCTGTCTGCAGTGCACTGCCCCCATCAAAGAGGGGCAGAAATTCTGCATTTTCTGCGGGTGGGATTTATCTGCTGCGCCGGTGGAACCGACTCAGGAAGAGGTTGGGGAGCCTGCGCCACCAAGCGAAAATTCAGGAGAGAAAAAAGATGAGCAAAAGGGCAAGGTGGCAGCGTCGGCAGCATCGGCCGCTACGGGAGTCGTCGTCGTTGCGTTGTTGATGTTCGGCTTTGCCGGTTTCGCGAACGCGGCGCCGACCATTGATTACTGTACACCGCCGCTGTTGGCGTGGGATGGTCAGCCGCGCACGTTCGAGTGCGTTGGAAAGGATCTCGCTGGCCTGTCCGGCGCGAAAGTGAGCAACATCCCCGAAGTGTCGGGGACGGTTGTTCGCTCTACGCCCACCACGGCCACGCTTCGGCTGAAGGCGACCCGCAACCTCAACGCAAGCTATAACTCGGTTGAGTTTGCCATCAACGGCAATCGGGTGGGGAAACCAATCGTGTTGGTTTCGCCGCAGGAAGCTGGGAAAGCCTCTTTCTTTCACGCGCAAACTTTGCGCGAAGTGAGGGAGATGTTAGCCGCTCTTGCTCCGCCGGTGGTTGATGTACAAGCTCGCAAGGCTGCCGCGGAAGCACTACGGCTGGCAAAGGAAGCGGTGACCAGGGCTGGTCGTAGCGATCCTACACTCCTGTCTCGCATCACCGAGTTAGAGGAGAGCCTGAAAACCCGCCCAACAGAGGCCGAGGTTCTCACTATCGCCCGAAAGGAGGCGACCGGGGCGACCGCGTCGCTTAGCTCCGATCTTGATGGAGCGAAGCGGGAAGTTTCAACTACCCTAGAAACTTTCCGCACCGAGATGCGGGCTGGCTTGGATAAGGCAGAGGCCACAACTCGCGCATTGGATGGTCGGGTTAGCACCGTGGAAACCAACGCCGCTCGTGACCGTGCCGTCCTGCAGGCTACGGTCTGTGCGGTTGTGGCCGACAATGGTGGTTGGCTCGGTCAGGGGCCGAGCAACCGTCACAAACGGGCAATCCGCAGTGCTGCCACCTCGGCCGGGTATCCGGCCTGCCCCAAGAAGTAGCGCTGTGCCCCATCAGAAACTCTTACCAGGGTAGCTGACTTGGGGCCGCTAGACCAAAACAAACGGTCTTGGGAGGACAGAAATGTCCTTTTCAAGACCGTTTTATTTTTTACCCAATAAGGCGGGTTTAAAAGGTTGATTACTTAAGGGAGTGATAAAGTGGGCAACTACATACTGCTGTAGCTGTAGCAAGGCCTGATGAATGGGGCAAGTACGTAATTTTGTTGTTAGTGCGAGGCCTGATAAATCAGGCAACTACTTGCTGTTGTAGTGTAGTTTGACGTACGTGAATCCAAAAATCTTCCGATATGTCATCTCGGGCGAGCCTGCCTCATCGGCGGGCAGGTGCATCTGACTTGTCCGCCGAAGCTGTTTGTATATAAAGCATAGTTGGTGAGTAGCTTGAGGCGAAGGCGGAGACCCCAAGATCCAGTATTTAAGCCAACTTCTGGATCCCGGATATTTTTACAGCCCTAAAAATTCTGGGATGACAGAGGTTTTTGGGCTCACGTTGATACTTTTTGTCTTATTTGTAATTTTATGCTATAATTTTTTTACGTAACTAAGATATTCCCTCTATATTTATGGGAGACTTAACTAATTCTTTGGGTCAAAATTTGGAACGTTTAGGTTCTGGCGAAAAACAGGCCAAAACACCCGAGGGTCAAGAAATAAAAAATACTAAAATTGAATTAGAAATCCCTGACGAAATACCTTTGTATTCGGCTTTAGCATTGGGGAATTTATATGGCGTATACGAACACAGAGACGACACGGCAGAAATACAGAGATTTTTACGCGAACAACTTCAGACTATGTTGGATGAAGAACAGGCAGAGTGTAATATTGAAAAACGTAAACCCGAAGACGCAAAGCAAGATTTGGAATCACAAATTATCCCTCATTCCGAGTCCAGCGCCCGAGAAATTGTGCAGGGCTGGATAGATAAAGCTAAAACGCTAGAAGCGAGAGAAGATTTGCAAGAAATGTATAATTGGCTGTTTAATGAAGCCAAACAAGAGCAGTTCTTAGAAGGGCAGGGAGAAACAAGTGGCGTGGATATGCATGAAGAGGACAGTGGAGCGGAAATAAACCCTATAGAAAGTGTTGAAACTGTCACGAGTGGAGCGGAGGCGGCCGAGGAAGTTTCCGAGCCCGGTAACGACAAAACTCCTGCCGCAAAACAGGAAAAGTTTAGTTTGACAGTCATACCATATAACAGCCGGCTATACCATGAGTACGCGCCAAAATATATGGCAAGCAAAAAACTGCAGAAGGGTTTTGCCACAGTGGAAGATTATTTGCAAGCTTGTTACGCGGATTTAACCCGCAAGGGCGGCAGGCGCGGCAACGGAGCTTTTGACTGGCCGGAGGGTTGTAGCAGCGAGGAAGATTTGCTTAAGCCTTTTTGGAAGACACAGTTTGTAACGGTTAAGGCAACCGAAAACGGTCATGAACATTCAGCCAAAGTATTTGCCAGCAGTTGGTTTGCTTTGGAGCATGGCGTGCAGTATGTGGCACCAAGACCCGTTACACTGGCTCATCACGTTTACGAAAGCCGAAACAGAAAGCAAGATAGCAGTTCGGAAGATTTGCAGTCCGTGGAGCCTCAAGATACGCATGCAAACTTTGGCGAGTATTTAAAAACTCAGGCCAATAAAGCAATGGCAGATAAAAGCCAATATCCGGAAATAACCGTGGATAATGCGGTTATGAAGGTGGGTGTGGAAGACAAGGAAAAGTTGTGGCAGGAAGTGGAACAGGAAGCTTTTGCCGCTCGTACGGAAGAGGAAATTAGGCAATGGTTTCAAGACAAAAGACAGGAATTTATTGAACTTGAAGGCAACGAAGAAGTTGGGCTTGCCCGCTATGTTGCGGCGGGATATGACAAGTTAGAAAAGTATTATTTTTTGGAAAATAGCGAAAAGACTTATTTGCCTAACCATCCCGCCGAGGTAGGTTCACCGGAAGATTATGCCACGCATAAAGAGCGTTGGGAAAGACGAAAGACGGGCGATGATACCCGGGAAAATTACACCGCTGCTAATGAAGAATTTTTAAGAGAGCAGACAGAGTTTAGCCAGCAAAAAATTGACCCGGATATGGCCGCGGCTTTTTACGCCGATTCCGGTATACAAAACGGAATAGAGATGTTTGAAGGCGAAAGGGCTTACGTAAAAAACCCTCGTTTTAAGGCGTTTGAACGTAACCGGCAGTTAACAATGGAATTCGATTCCGACACATTGGTAAACAACACGGTTAAAACCAGAAGCGGCATGAAGGTAACCGTAAATTTGCCCAAGGAAATTG
>CAZPRQ010000030.1:1466-16366 GCA_964589415.1 uncultured Candidatus Saccharibacteria bacterium | reverse complement strand
CCGTAGCGCTACCAACAAAAAACTTTCACCCTTGTGGTGGAAGTTTTTTGTTTGAGTAGTGTTATGGGCGATGAGAACCCGTAGATTGGAGTTTCAATTTTACCTTGATTTTTTGATAGAAAAATTGATCCGCCTCCGGCGGACGATTCTCCGCCTCGGTCCGCCGTAGCCTTGGCGAAGGAGGGTAGCGCTACCAAAATAAAAATACCCAAAGCATTGGGTATTTTTATTTTGTCCCGAGCGAGTTCCGCGAAGCGGAACGAGTCGAGGGGCATACCCCCAAATGTTATAATATTCATATGTATTATTTTTATCTATTTAAAACCACTGATAATACTCTTTATGCCGGCGTTACTAATGACTTATCAGATCGTGATAATCGGCATAATACCAATCGCGGTTCCAATTGGACCACCACCCATAATGGCGGCCATATTGTCTATACCGAAACGTACTCAACCCTAGCCGAAGCTCGCCAGCGGGAAATCCAAGTCAAAAAATGGTCCAGAATTAAAAAAGAAAATTTAATAAAAGGACTAAAACCTTAAAGCACCCGTACCGATGGTGTTTTTGATTTGGTTTTATTGATGAAGGAATGGTTTTCCAGAATTTTGGTCTGTGGAAGTATTTTATAAATAAGCGTATAATTAAGACAAATTGGTTTTCACGCTTGCTTGGTTACCAGAATTTTATGAACATTTCTCAAATTTCAACCCCGCTTTTAGTATACATACTTATAGTAATTTTTTTGGCTGGGGGTTTAGTTTTTTATCTTCTTAGAAAGCGAATAGAAAAAACTCCATCTGTTATTGTACTATATGGAAAATTTGTAATTCCATTTATCATTGTATTTGGTTTATGGTATGTTTTAATATTTAACAAAGGAGAATCTCTAAATCTAAACGATAAGCTCAATTTGGTTGGTGACATTTCTGCTTTAACATTTGCTATATTTGTTGGTTGGATTGCATTTTTGCAGTTTGTAGATTTCCGAGCAAATAAGAAGGAAACGGAATTAAAGGCAAAAAAACAAGCAATTTTCACAATAAGGGAACAGCTTGCTAATGTTGGTTGGTGGACGAATTTACATTTGAATACAGGTGGATATAAGCCTCAAGATAGGGATAATTGGAAAAGTTCAGAGTTCAGAACAAGAATAAGTATTCTTCATACTATTCATCCATTTGAGTATTCGTTCATTAAGAATGCAAGTTTGTTATCGGGTTATACTGATTTAGGAGAGGATGGCCAATATAATAACCCGATACCAGGGTTACTTGCTGGCTATCTACAATGGTGTGAGACTTTTAATGATTATCTTCGCGATATAAAGAACTATATCTTATCTCAAAATATCAATCCCGAAACTTACTTAAAAATTAGCTCTCCTAATATTTCATTGGAAGATTTAATGATATATTTGAATAAAGATGAAAATAAAGAAGAAAAGATGTTCTTTTTACTACTGATGGAAAAATACACTTCCTTGCATTTTGATGTTATAGGTTGCGACGAAACTCAGCACTTATACCATTATCATAAAAGATTACTTGAAGAAATTAACAAGGTAGAGGACAAATTTCAAATAGATTGGGACAATTTTTATAACAAAAATTCTAAAAGGTAAATGTTTTGCTAATATGGCATCAATTCAACTCCCAAAAAAATATTTAGGCGGTAGAGAATTTTTTAGGCTTGCGGATAGCCAAACTTTAGATATGCAAAAATATTTTTTATGTTTAAGATTTTTACAGCCATTATTTAAAAAAAGTGAGTTTAAGAATTCAACCCCAGGTTTCTATATAAATTTTGTTACTGTACCTGATGATAATGGTAATTGTGTTCGCCTTCAATATTATACTATTAATCCAGCCAATATCCTCCAACTAATTCTAGATTTCATCTCTGAAAATAAAGATAACATAAGCATTTTCGAAAGCAAAGAAACTTTTAGACCTGACCCGAACCAACCATTAGAAGAACCTGATGAAAAAGGCTATAAATTTCAGAACTTTCTGAATACTAATACTCAAATTGTATTAGATGTCCTAGAAAATTACGGAGAACAATCTTTACAAAAGTTAGTATATGACTACCGGTATATCCATCTTCCACAGCGAACTCCTCCCGAAGCAATTTTTGAATCAGTATTTATTCAACATAGTAGTTTCTTCCGTAAATTAAAAAATAAGAATTTAGAGAAGGAATACTGGCAAGGTTTAACTCATCTATTTAATGGGGTAGACTATGGTCTACATTTTCTCATTAATTTGATTGCCGTTCAAGAATCGCCTTATGACCCTAGATTTTTCGAAGAAACTTGGATTATTCGATAACTTGTTACAAAGTTATAAACCTCCCTTACCAAAGCCAAGTAACTTTTCCACCTGTCTAGACTTGATCTACCAAGAAAAAAGCCGTGATATCTGCAAAGAGAAATCACGGCTGCTATTTACAGTGGCTTTGAATTCGGTTATCTCGTTACAAAGAACGGCGTCGAGTTCGAAATCGCCTTTAATAGCTCCAGTTGGGCGCGATAAGCTAGGCCAAGATTGTTTTCACTGTACCCTTTGGCCATTCTGTTCACCCACTTGGTCATACGGGCGATGTTTATCACTCCCTGTACGACTTCCATCATTCCTCGACGGTAGTTGTTCCAATGGTACTGGTCACTCAAAGTTGTCCTTACTTTTACCCATCGTTTTGCGCTGTTGATGGTCATCTCGCAGAATAGCCCAGAAAAGTCTATCGGGTTTGGGAAAACCCGCCAGCAACTGGTAGCGTCCAGAACTCCGAGACTTGTTGATGGCATCACAATGTCTTCCATGGTTATCTCAAATGCCACCAACGTAAAATCATCAGGCACCGAGAAACACCAGTTGAAGTTATAGTCTTTATCAGCGAATTGGACCCGGAACACATTATTGGGAAGCTCCAACACCTGGATATGGGTGTTGGGTAACCGATTCCGGTAATCTTCTTCGATCCTGAAGGACCATGATTGCCTTAACTCACCCCGAATGACTTTGGGTTTGAGTTCAAGTGCAAAGGCGTACATCACACACCTCCTTTGAAGCAGTGTTTGGCACACCGCAAAGCCGTCTTACGACTCTATACCGTATCATATCCTCAAAAACTATGCAATGACTTTACTGTATCGATAGCCAGAAAACTGAGCAACAGACGAATTCAAAATTAAGTTATAAATCTCCCTAACTAACGCCATCCAACTTCTCATCCTAGGCGGATTCGTCGGACAAGAATAAGTTTTCCCCCGCCTTTGGTAAGGCGGGCACCCGTACAGAGCGGGCCTACAAACAAAAAACTTTCACCCTCATGGTGGAAGTTTTTTTGTGGGGAAGAAAACGGGTCATGTCTCCGTTTCCATAAAAATTAAACCGCTGAATCCCTTGCGAGACCCAGCGGTAGCGGTGACTGCTCAATCGCTGTCCTTTTCTCCCATAATGGAGAGGAGACGAATGAACAGATTAATGATGTCGAGGTAGAGGGCAACCGCGTTGTCCACAGCGTTGTCGAGCGTGTACGGCATGCGCATGGCTCGATTCATATCGTAGAAGATGAACGCCGAGAAGAGGAAGACTCCAACCCAGTCCCACAGAGCAAGCGCCGTCGGCTGGAGGCCGAACGCCGGCATGAAAGCCTTTGCAAGGTCGCCGACGATTAGGATGATAAGCGCCGTAAGGAGGAACCCTCCCCAGTGTTCGACACTCTTAGGATAGATCGCTCCCATGATACCAATCCCGAGACTGACACCCATGGTAACCACGGCGACTTCGAGCACGGACTCGATCTTGTACAGATGAACATACGGTCCAATAATCGCACCCGTTGGTACGATTACCATGATATAACCGAGCGTGCTGAATGGCCAGTGATCGGACTTCGCCGAGAGGATGACACCCGGAATGGAGAGTCCGAAGTAGGGCAACAGCCACCACAGGGTGGTTTGCATGTTGTAGGTCAGGCTGGCCACGAACGCGGCCAATGCGAGTCCACCGGCGATGAACAGGGAAAGGGTAAGAATGTATGCCCGTGCCGGCATTGTGTCTTCCCGACCCATGATACGATTCATTCGATCTTCGAGTATCGTAGAACTCGAGAAATCCATAAAGTGCTTCTCCTTAGTGTAGGTGTCGAAAAACGCTGCCGGACAATGCTGAAATACGTAAGGTAATAACCTCAACGATCCCCCTGCTGGTGCAGATTGCACTGCGGCTCAATAACGACAAGAAATTATCGTCTAAAAGCCACAGACAAGCAGATATAACAATTATAATAAACATTATATTGTACCGTATTTTTAGGCTCTGTCAAGACATTATAGAAATATTTAATAAATAAGCGTATAATTAAACCAGATTTAAATTTTAGGATATTCTAAACGACCTGCCATATTAACAACATAAAATTTTTCATATTGTTGTTAATCGCTCAATTTAATTAAAAATTTTATGAATCCATCTAGGGAATTTAGCCGTCAAGAATTGGACCCTAATGTTGTAATAAAAGTGCTTAAAGAGGCGGAAAGGGACCCTATTTCACCATATAATAATACAGAAAGATGGGGCTCTCTTGCAAAGGAAGCGCTGGAACAATTGCCTTCCGAATTGAGACCAGAAAGTAGCTTGGATGCAAATTGGGAAGACATTCCGCATTCAAATATGGTTGAGGGTAAAGATGAGGGAGGTTTCTTCCAAATAAAGCGTTTTAAAATAAAAATAGAAAATAGCAATCTTTTCCTGGAAGAAAGGGTAAAGGCCAGTTCTTATGAAAAAGAATCTTTAGATAGTCAAGATTTTACAAAGTTAAAACAAGTTAAAAAAGCTTCTGAATTAATAGTGCGCTCAGAAGATGGCAAAGAAATAAAAATAAACGACATCCTACCGCCAGGGCATTCTCTCAGACCTTCTCTAAACGAAGCCACAAATGAAGTTGAAAATAGAATATTAGCGAGAAGAGGTAAAAACCAAATTTTATTAACCAACTATGAAGGCGCTAAGCGCGAGGAATTGGATGATGGTTTTAAAGTTCTAAAAAGAACAAAGGAAATTTTTTACGGAGATTTATCTCACCCGGGACAAATTCTAAAATTATTGCATGAAATTGGACATGCTTGGGACTATTACTCTAAGCCTGAACCAGAAACCCGAGTCTTGGAAGTAAACATTGCTCAATTGAGGGATATATATAATAAGTTACAACTGGAAGACGGTGCTAAAATCCAAGTGGATGAAGGTACTGTATGTATTAAAAGAGATATGTTCAATGAAGCCGGTTCTCCTTTGATCATAGATAAAAAACTTCTCGAAAAAATTTTACGGGAAATTATCGATGCCGAAAGAGGGCCCAGCGCCTTTGCCCTACATATTATTTCGTCTTTAAGAAAACAGGGTTTAAATTTGGAGCCAAATATGAAACTGGCAAATTTTAGAGAAGCTTTAGGAAACGCTTTAAAAAGCTATCAGTCTAGTTTGGAAAGAATATATTACAGTTCTGAAGATAAAGAAAAAATGAAAAATGTCACCTTTCAGTAAACCTGCATACATATACAAAGGTCCCCATACAATGGTCACCTTAGTATATCACCTTAGTATATGCATAAAATACAAGTAACCCCGCCTTTGGTGGAACAGGCGAAGATATGTCAATAAAAAATATCCCAATGCATGGGATATTTTTTATTTTTAAAATTTAATGTAAATATTTTTCTATCGCGTCCAACATATTGCCATAACCCTCTTGGGTCAGTAACTCAATAAAATTATCATGCCGTTGTTTTCTTATATTTATTCCGGCGTCATAAAGCAAATATCGCTTTTTAAAATCACTTAAGGACAGTCTTTGCCCCGTGCTGTCATAAGCGGCATTCCTAAATGTTCTAAATGCCCGTAATATATTGCCGTTGTTGGCTAAAATCCAATTTTCCGTCCCAACCCCGCCAAAACCTCCTTCTCCGCCTTCACTTCCCTCTTTCTTGTAAGCATGGGCTTCTTTCAAAATACGTTTGGCCATAATAATGTTTGCCAAAGCGTCTTGGTATGCCAAAATACCATTGTGGGATTTTATGTACTCCAATTTTTCTTTCAGCGCGTCTTGAGTCTCAAATTGTTTCAACTCAGCCTTGGAGCCAACACCAATATCTATATCCATAGGCTCCGGCAAAACCACATTTCCAATTTTCGTAACCCCCTGGAATCGGAGCTGTATATAATTTAATTTTTTATAGCTACCCAATTCAGTTGAATATACAAATTGTCTTTTTAGCGAATCAGCTACTGTATCTATCTTTTTTATATCCTCTGCATCCAATTTTAAATTGTAGTCAAAATCAAACGAATTCGGCAAATTTGTCCCTCTGCCAGTTGAACCAATATCCACGAGTTCAGCCCCTAAAATGCTTGAATCATATTCCGGCTTAAGGCGCACCCCGACTTCCTGCAATGCTTCGGAAATATGCTGTCGAATAGCACGGCTCACGGTCAAAGCTTTTTCTTGGTCAACAGAAATATGCTTTTTAATTTCTTGAATATCGGGGTAAAAACTATCTTCCGGCCGGATCAATTCAACCTTCAAATGCCTGTTTCCAAACCTGTCTAAACCCGCAAAAATATTTCTATATTGTCTATAAAGTTCGGGGGTAAATAAAATAAGGCCTGCCTGGTCAACCACGGGAATATAATAATCGTTTTGGGAAATCTCAAAATACAAGTTTTCCAGCTTTTGCCTGTCTTCCGCCAATTCTGGCATGGCTATCATAAAATCTACCTCTGTTAATGGAAATCCGGTCCGAATGCCATAATGTTGACGAGTTCCTGTAATAAAAAGTTCAAGTTTATTTTTTTCATAAGTGGCGGGTTGTCCGGGAACAGTTTTCTGAAATTGGCCTCTATCTTTTACGCAAAACAGTAATCCGCCTTTGGCATAGTCCGTGGCCATAGTTTTTGACAATGCGCCCGCAAAACCGCCGTCCATATCTTCCGGCTGAATAACCGCCACGTCCGTGTCCATAGGGGTTGAATCTTGGTCAGCACCAGCCCCTAAAAATTCCTTTGCAACGGATCCATTCTGGAAAATATTGGAAATATATTGCATGTCAACACCCTTAAACATATCACCGACCCCAGCGGTTAACTTGCCATCAATCGCGTTTTTAACCAAGTCCACATTACGGTCATGGGCTGCGGCTTTTTTTTGGCTCATTTCTTGGAGCAATTCGCGCAAACTGCCAATTCCCGCGGGCTTTAAGTACATTTCCGCCACCCTGTCGCTAATTTTTTGCCCCGCTTTTACGCCTAATGCCTTACGCAACTTTTCGTACAATCCATTCAAGTTTTCGGCCAGACCGGCGGAGCCTACTGTTATTTTACTACCTAAAGTAGAGTTTTGAAGCAAGGTGTGAAATTTTTTTAAAATGTAGCCCAGTCTCTCTTTTTCCTCGCTGGTTAATTGTTCCCACCCAAGCGTTTCCGCTTTATCTAGGTATTGCTGGCCTTCAAACAAAACTGCCGCGTAATCCCTTAAAGAACGGTTGCCGGATTCAATGTGGCAGCGAAGCAAATCCCTGTACAATGTATAATATTTTCTCCTTGTACTCATTGCCTTTAATACCGGGCTGGTATTATATTGAGCAAGCCTTAATTCCAAATGTTTTGTCGGGTAAAGCGTGGAAAAAATTTTAAAAACCTTGCCAACAGTTGGTAAATTATTTTTTATGAATATCTGCTCAATTTTTTCATAAGCTTGAACCGGATTGGGGTTTTCTAAAAGTTGGCTAATTAGCTGGTCTTTAATTCTCTGAATTTCCTGCGACGGTGAATTGTATATTTTTAGAAAAATTTCCATATAAATCTGCCACAGTTCCGGCGTTACTTCCAAAAATTTTGCTATACTGCTCCCAATAATGGCATTTAAGCTCTTTAGGTCATACTCAGGCGAAAATTTGTTGTATATATCAACCAATGCCTTAACTACCTCCCCAAATCTTTTTTCATTTTCCCGTAAAAAATTACCTGTCGACTGGGTATAGCAGACATCCACTACATTCCGCAAAAACTCATCTCCATACTGCTGTTTTATGTTTTCCAGTTCCTTGATATTTTCCACCATAAGTATGGTAATGGGGACCTGGTCAATACGAAATCCTAAACCGGTAAGCTTTATAAAGCTAATACATTTATCACCGTAAGGCATTAAACTTTTTAGCTCTTCCCTCTCACGCGGATTAAACTTGTAGCTGGAAACCTCCTGTAACTTTTGGACGAATGGAATAAGACCAGATACCTCGGAAAGTTCCAAACAATCACTAAAATCCTCCGCCTTATAACTGTAATATAGAATATCGCGCATCCGCGCAATAAATTCATTTAAGCGCTTTAGTTGCTCAGGCGTTTTACCATACGCATTGGCTAGTATTTCCGCTTCTTCCAGGCTTAACTCTTCTCCGGCCCAAGCAATATACAACTCCGCAAGCCATCCTTTTTCTATTAATTCCTTACCTTTATATTCCGCTGCATATCTTTTTATTTCCACCCAAGCCAATTGTTTGTCTCCATGTTTAGCGCGTTCTGTGGCGCACAAGATTAAGGCGTCCCGCAATTTACCATCTATTTTGTTCTCACCCTGGGCATCCAGCCAACTGCAAATTTCAGTAAGATCAATATTGTCTTTTACGTTTTTTGCAAATTGTAAAACATATCTCTTTTCCGCGTCATTGCCCTGAACAAACATACCTATGGCAGTACGGTTTATATTGTCTAAAATTTCTTTCTTAACCGGATTATCTATGTATGAAAGACTATACAAACTTTCGTCATGGCCATAACTAACCGCCATTTCCGCGACCTTTTTAGGGGTAAGCGAAATTTTCCATCCCGAGTAGCCATACGACCCAAACCTAACAGGTTCTGTTACAGAACTTGGTTCAGGCATTTCTTGCACCATGACTGCGTTGTTATATAAAACCCCAATTACCGAAGAAAGTGTTTTTTCAAAACCCGGAGTGCCTTTCATGTAATATATAGCTTCCTTGCTCTGCTTTTCCAATTCTGGTACGGTTAAAATGTGCATCCAATTTGAACCATAATCCTTATACATTCCGGATACTGCCCCGCTGGCTTCTACGCATAACATATAAATCTGGTCGGCTTTCACATATTCCCTACACTGCTGCCTGACTGTTCTGGTAACTTCGGGATCGTTTTTTATTTGCGCCATTAACTCTTCGTATTCGGGATTACTAGTTTTCTCTTTGCCCAAATCCTTAGGGTGTTTTTTTATTAATTCAAACGCTCGAGCGGCACTTGGGGACTGCGCTTTTAACCAGGTCAACTCCGACTCAGAAATGCGTCTGGCAAATTGAGCAAGTTTCTCGTTGTAATCATGTCCAAAAAACTGTCCAAACCTAACCCGAGTTTCGACTAAAGTTTGAACGGCTATTTCCGCCCCGCCCCATGCGAGCATTTTGTCTAAACAATTATGTTTATTGTCATTTTCATAATCACTCCGTTCATAAGAAGAGGCCAGTTCCATGGCGGCCATTTCACCCATCCTTCTTTCCCAAATTTGAATCTGTTCCGGTGAAGCACATTCCCTTACCCGCTCATCTGCCGTAATAGTTTTCCACTCATTAATTTCGGCATTTCTTGCCGCAATACGAATAACACTAGATTCTGGAAGGTAAAAGTTATTTCTCCTTGGTAATTTGTCATCGTATCGGCTTTGTCTGGCTGCTTCCAGGGCCGGATTCAAAATAGACCAAATTTTTTGAAAGCTTCGCTCAACGGCAAAACGCTGCTTTGCGACTTCCGAATTTGGCATGAGACGCAATATTTCCATATAACCATCTTTGGCCATTTCAGAAACATTGTTCAATACCGGAATTACTTTTGTCATTGACTTTGAAGGTTTCCCAATAGGCCGGCTTTTCAGGTATGTTTCAAATCTCACAACACAGGCCTCGGCAGCCGTTTTAACGGTTTGGTAGGCTTGTTCATGAAAATCGCTCATGGCCTGCTTAATTTCAATTTGATACGATGAATAATGAACGTATGCCTTATTTAAGAGTTCACGTCCCTTATTATACTCCTCGTCCAGTTGGGTAATCTCTTTTCTATGCCTCAGCCCGCCAAATCTTTTTCCCGCTAACTGCTGGCGTCTTTCAAAAAGATTTTGCACGTGACTCTTTAAATCTTCCAGTAAGTTATAACCTTCACTTTTTAACAACCGGTTTATATATGCGTTCTCAAAAAGTGAAATTTGCTCCACTGTTTGACGAGCCTGGAGAAGATTGTTGCCCGCATTTTGCATGGCAACAGTTAAGCCCAATAAAACCGCGCTTAGGGAATCCGGGCTTAATGCCTGGTTGGTGCTTAACTCCTTTAGCTTTTCCCTTAACTGCATTGCCTGTTGAATGTATAATTTGCTTGCTTCACTCAAATCTGCAATCCGGTACTGCATTTTCTCTATTTGACGGAGCAAAGCTTCAGGCGAAGCTAATTCATCAATAACCACATTGTTGGCATTTGAATCTCTGTATCTATTTAGGTCTTTATAAACGCTGCTTCCCACTTGTCCCACTGCGAAAATATTTCCCGCCATATTATGCCACACTTTTTCTTCCTGAGTTAGCTGACTTTCTAGAATATTAAGTGGCTTTTCCGGCTTTTGTTCTAAATCCGAGTCCGTGGTTACCGGATTTTCATTGTTAAAATCACCACCAAATTCTTCTTGGGCAGTCTTAAGTTCCACTTTATTTAATTCCCCATTTGTGTCAGGCATGCATTGTTTATTGCCTTTATTTTAGCACTTTTTCCCTCTTTTGTTTATTATATCCCCTTAAAATCCTTAACGAATTTAAGTTTATACTAGACTTTTACAGGGTAATTCATTAGTATTAGGTAAATTCAAAGCAGGAGGGCTATCATGCCCATTACACTAAATGAACTTACAACATTCGAAGGATGGACGCTAATGATTTTTTCTGCTGAAAATGGTCAGCGCTTTGCCGGCAAAATTTGTAGTGTTAAACAACACGGCAAAGAGGAATTGCCCAATGTAATTATATTCGTAGACTGGATGATAACAGACGATATGGACCAGAACTGGCGACCGGCGATTAGCGCTGACACAGGCCAACCAATTACCTGCTGGTCCGGGCAATTTTCCAGAGCGGAAGAAATTACTCCCGGTGAGGATGGAAATTTCTGCATTAACCACTACCCGGCCCAGCAAATAATTTTCTTTTACCCGCCGGGCTCCGAGTTTGCAAAAAAATGCCAAAAAGCACGCAACCACATAACAAAACTCCAACAAAGAGTTTAAAGAGCTCTACGTCCGCGCGTCCTTTCCGCCCCTCTGGCAGAAATGGCGCTTTTTTTATTTCTTAAAGCTAGTTTACACAATGCTAACAGGTGAATTATAATACTATTATAGTCATGATTTACCCATAGAAACTTTTAATTACTGTTTCTATAAAAAACAATTAAGTCGATTTTTATACTATTTATTGCTATATGCGTAAAGAAAAATATTACAGCGGACAGGGAATTTCAGAACTAAAAAGCGAATACCTGTATTCGAATTCCTTTGCGGAAGGAATAGACGAAATAGAAGGACAAGAAGAGTTTAAAGAATTACGACAAAAGATATTGAGACTAATTAAAAAGTATTTTCCAACCCTGTCGGCTAAATACCAACCGCCGGAATTAGAATTAATTTATCAAAACTACACTTATATTTGCAGCTTGGTTGAAAGTAATGACTATAAGCAAATAAACCTTGCCGGCCGTGAATTTTTATTTACCGCTGCAGTGCGTTTAATTGACAACTTCATAGACGAGGTTTACTGGCCGGAGGTGGTTATGCAGGAAAAGGATGAAAATGGAAAACAGACTGCATACCGGACTATGGAAAAATTTTTGCACGAAGCCCAAGAAATTATTGCCCCCTATGATCCTTATATGCCCCAGGAAATAAAAGAACTCCCGCTTATTGAACTGAGACTGGCCCTACACCCTGACCAAAAAACATTTGATAATGAGATTGAAAATTATTTTGAACGCAAATCTTTTAACATTGCCTACCTGCGCCATTTAGTCCATAGAGAACAAAGCCAAAGCGAGGAATTATGGACCGAAAAAGAAAGAAGCCAAAACCATCTTGTCGCGGCATGGGATATTAGCCGAGATTTACAAAGTATAAACAGGGAAAAAAGCGATTTTAGCATATTTAAACATATTGAGCAGCACGACCTAAACCCTGAACGATTAGTTTATCTGCTCATAAAAGTAATAAAGCAAACCTCGCCAACCATATTTGCCTTATATAAGGCATACGACAAGCCTATGGAATATAACAATGATTCCTGGGAACAAATTGAATACGCTTTTAACAATGACAATTTAACCCAACAAAATAAATTTTTTATTCGCTGCTGCCTGCAAGCACTTTATTACCTCGAAGAAAACCTTACAAATTCCAAGGCAGAAAACCCAATCGAAACTGTTTAAACAATTTAGCTCGCTCATTGACTGCCTGAAATCCTATTTTATTAAAATCTTTTCCGTTCGAAAATAGTATTTAAACCTTACCTCTATCTTACTGGTTTTGCATAAAAAAGAGCGTCCGTTACTGAAACGGACGCTTCTAGAAAAACTAATTCGGCGAGCTCGGCCTATTCTTCGGCCAACTCCGCCCAAATCTCTGCCAAGTGACTGTCCACCTCTCCGCCTGCGAAATTCCTCTCTATGTCTTGGAGCCGGTATAAAATACCCGTTATCTCCTCTTCCAAAAAAGCCGATGCCTTTAAAAGGTTGGCGACGCGCGAAAGGTTGTCTTGGTTTATAGTGTGGTTTAGTTCCCACAAATCTCTTTTAGCCGAAAATGTGGGAAGCGAATCTTGATCCACATTTTGAGGCTTGCTGTTATGGTGCTCATGGTACTCACGACAATAATACGCCAAAAGATCAATGACATTTTCCAGTAATCTCTGTTTTATTACCATGTGCTTCAACCCCTTGTCTCCTTTAAAAAACTACGGGCAATGGAGGGTTAAGTGAGAGCCTTACCCCCAAAAGCTTATATGCTCGGCCATTTACAACAAGCGGCGGCCTTTTCTCGCCTGCCGTGTATACGTACACCCCGGAACATTCCCTGTCAGCATCCCATTTCGGATGCCGAACAAAGCCCGTCTTCGTAAGCCAAGACAAGGCCGCCTGTCCCGAATCGAACATGCCAAATGTCAAAGGCGGGATAACTGGGTTACCTGCCTCCATAAACGCCCAAGAATCAACACTCAAAACCACCTTGGATCCCGGTTCAAACTTAAACGTCGGTATCTCTGGGATATCCTCGCTCATAAATTTTCCTCCCTCAAATTGAGCCTTATTATTCCATATTTAAGGCTTTCTAGCAATGCCTTGCTACGTGAGTCCAAAAACCTTAAATCAGCCTACTTATAGTAGAAATGTAGTCCGCCGATTTATCGGCCTTCCCTTTAAATGGCCCATAAATCACGTCGTTCGCGAACGACAGTGATAAATGGGCAAACTACGCTTAAACACCTGGGTAGTTTTTGGACTCACGTCTTGCTATACTTCCTTATATGCATTATTTTTATATTTTTAAATGCACGGACGGCACACTCTACTCTGGCAGTACAAATAATTTGCTCAAGCGCGAACAACTCCACAACTCCGGCAAAGGTGCCAAATACACACGCTCCCGCGGCGGCGGCACCATTGTTTATTTTGAAAATTTTCGAATCCGCAGCAAGGCATTAAAACGCGAGTCTGAAATAAAAAAATGGCCACGGGCAAAAAAACTTTTGCTCTTACAAAAGAAAAGCGCCAATTTTAAAAAATAGCTATACTACCTATATGCAAAAAAATACCATAACCTGGCCAAATAGTTTTAACCCCAAGTATTTTCCCGTACACGCTTATAACGAACTTTTTATACCCGCCAGGCCTGAAAAAATTTGGGATATTTTAATAAACGCGAACCGGTGGCCGGAGTGGTACAAAAACAGCAAAAAGATTAAAATTGGTAATGGAAAAACCATACTGGAAGCCGGTACGGAATTTGAATGGGTTACTTTTTATTTAAAAGTAAAGTCTAAAGTTTTAATTTACAATCCCCCGTTTGACTTGGGTTGGGATGCTAAAGAATTCGCGGCCAACGGCTTTCATGGCTGGAAACTTATTCCGCAAAATAACGGCACGCTGGTAGTAACCGAAGAAGTACAAAAAGGGTGGGGCGCTAGACTGCTTAAACCTATAATTGTAAAAAGCTTACAGCATTGGCACCAAAAATGGCTGGAAGGAATGGAAACATTGACCAAAATTAAACAATAAATCATTCTATCATTTTATCATTTTAACATTTTAACATATTAACATTTTAACATTTTAACATCTTATCATCTTAACATCTTAACATTTTATCAATTACCGCTAATCCCTATTTAGTAGTTTAGTTTAATTTTAGTATTTAGTAGAGATCTAAACGCTGACTACTACATGCTAAATACTTAATCTCAAAAAAAGCGGCAAGCGTTAAAACAGCTTGCCAAGAAATAGAATAATAACCCTCTTTATAATTGCAAAAACGAATTGGACATTCGGGAATGGTTAAGCTTACAGTTGTCTTGATAGGCGAATGCCGACCACAGATCATCTTAAGTCATGGCCTAGAGCCCAATCCGTTTCCATGCAATAATAGCAATAATTCACTTTATGATCAAGAGCAAATTTAAGCTTATATTAGCCATTGAATCCAGCTGCGACGAAACTGCTGCAGCGGTTTTAAAATACACGCCAAATAAAAAACAACCGGCAATACACACACTATCTTCCGTAGTAAAATCTCAAATTGCCATGCAT
>CAZPRQ010000030.1:0-1366 GCA_964589415.1 uncultured Candidatus Saccharibacteria bacterium | reverse complement strand
GCTATAAGCTATAAGCTAAAAGCTAATTTATTCCCCAACATTTCACTAATAGTCAGCGGAGGTCATACTATATTGGTTTTAATGAAGGACATAAAACATTACAGAGTACTTGGCCAAACAGTGGACGACGCGGCCGGCGAAGCTTTTGACAAAGTAGCCAGACTCTTAAACTTACCCTATCCCGGCGGCCCAGAAGTTTCTAAACTTGCCGCGCGTGGAAACCCCTTAGCCATACAACTGCCTCGCCCTATGCTTAAAGATCCTAACTTTAATTTTTCTTTTTCTGGCCTAAAAACCGCGGTACTATATTATTTACGCGACCACCCCCTAACACCTACAAGCTACCCGCCTACCGGACGGACAGGTGAGCTAAAAGCTAATCTCTGCGCCTCTTTCCAACAAGCCGCTGTAGATGTCCTGGCTGCCAAAACCGCGCGCGCGGTAAAACATTTTAATGCACGATCCATTTCTCTCTCCGGCGGCGTAGCCGCGAACAAGCTCCTGCGACATGAACTACAAGCTATAAGCCATAAGCTACAAGCTAAATTCCTGGTTCCTCCCATAAATTTATGCACAGACAACGCGGAAATGATTGGCATTGCCGCGGCATATATGCTACATAATGGCCAAAAAGCCAAACCTTATTTCAAAATTCAAGCAAACCCGAGTTTGAGCTTGTAAGGAAGAAAGCTAATAAGCGAATAAGCAGATAAGCAAATGTGATTAAAAATTTATTACTTAGTGGCTTATCAGCCTATCAGGCCATCCGCTTATTAACATATTGGCTTATCCGCTTATTGACTTATTTGCCTATTAGCTTAAGTTATTTTTGACATTCACACCAAACAAGTTATAATAACTTTATGAAGAAAAAAGTGCTAAAAAATATTACCTTAGATGATTTAGCGGCAATTACGGCTAACGGTTTTTTATCTGTAGAAAATAAATTAAATTCTATTGAAGATCGATTAGATACATTAAAAATAGGATTAGGAACAGTTGAGCATGAACTAAAAGCCGTAAAAAAGTAACGTGAATAATTATCTTGAGCTTTCAGAAAAAAGATATTCGGAATTAAAACAACGTGACGCTCTTTTAGCCAAGTGGATTAAACTGGTTGCCAATAAAGTTAAAGTTCCGGTTGATGTTAGCCAGCTTGAGAAACTATAAAGTATTATATAAATATCATGATTAAATCCCGCTTACAATTTTTAATTAGCTTTTCCTCTTCTTGCTCTACCCGCTTGGCAGAACGGGATTTTTGAAATTACTTTTCAAACCCGGCTCTGCCAGAGCCGGGTTTTTTGTTTGTTGGTAAAAAATTCTTTATGGAACTTTTTGCCAGCACGCAAGCTGGAAAGGAGGA
>CAZPRQ010000029.1:0-16994 GCA_964589415.1 uncultured Candidatus Saccharibacteria bacterium | reverse complement strand
CGTAGTCATCCAGTATTAGCCGAAATAAATACGGGTCTATAAGGGAAAAAATTTGATTAACCGCAGCCAAAAACAGCGCCAGTGCTATTATTTTCCAATATTTTTTTAAATATCCGTATAGTATTTTCATGGTCAGCGGTTAATGTTTCTTTAATTGCTCAATTTCCCTAATTAAATTTTGTAACTGACTTTCTATTTTAACAAGCGCGGCCTGGGTTTTTGCTTCATCTGACTGGTCTTCTTGGTCATCGGCCTGAATTTCCTGGACGTCTTCCTGCATTTCCTGGACATCTTCCGCAATTTCTATAACGTCTTCCTGAATTTCATCGACATCTTCCCCAAGGCCCTTAACATCTTCCTGAATTACGTCTATATTTTCTTCCACTTCCTGCAAACTTTGAGTGGTTCGGTTAACAGACATTTGAATAAATATTGCCAGGTATATGGCCTCCAAGGAAACTACGGTTGTTACCACGAGCAAAATCCTATCCCAACCTACGCCAAAAAATCCTAACATAAAACTTACGGCAAACAACAAAGTGTGGACTACCAAAGAAGCGGACGAGCCTATCCAGTCTATGGCTTTATAGGGAATATTACGGATATGTTTAAAATTGAATCGAGTGGAATTCATAAATATAAAAAGCAATACACTCTCATATACGTAAGTATCTTATAGATACTCAAACATATGAACCCATATTGCGTTAATGATTACTAAGTAATTGTAACACGCGCGTTTAAAACATGCACGCTCGGGAGGTTTAAGAACTCGCGCAAAAAATTATTAGGACTTAAAGAGAGCCTTGCCGGATATGGAAGCTATAGTGACAATTATCGCCCCAAAAAATGCCGGCCAAAAGCCTTCTACCGAGAAACCTTTAACAAAGGTTGCCAGCCAAAACACAAACGCGTTTATAACAAGCAAAAATAAACCAAGGGTGAGTATGCTTAAAGGCGCGGTTAGTACTTTTAGCGGAATGCCGACCAGTGCATTTAGTATTGCCAAAACTACGGCTACCAAAAGCGCGGTCCAAAAACTGGCCACTGTAATGCCGGGCACCAGCTCCGCGGCTATCATTACCCCCATGGCAGTAAGCAACAAACGTAAGATTATTTTCATAAAAAAAGGTTAATGCCTTAATTATTATAACACTACCCGCAGGCCTGTGCCAGGCGTTGGTATTCTATAATAAAAATTATTATAGCGATTGACTTCCTAGTAAAAATTTTATATAATATCCATACGGATAAATAATGACATTAGTTATTATAGTAATAATGTCAAAAACAGCATAATTATTAAATGTTTGGCACAGCAAACATTCAGCAAGCTCTTCACGATTCTGTGCGAGAGTTTTTTTGTTCACTCATTAAATTATTTTAGCGAACAATCCGCCATAGCCTTGGCGAAGGCGGATAATCCAATTTTTATATGGTGCCCGTAGCTCAATGGTAGAGCACCGCTCTGTGGCAGCGGCAACGTGGGTCCGATTCCCATCGGGCACCCCAATTAAAAATCACCTCAAGGGTGGTTTTTTAATTGCTTGAATATTAATGTTATAATGAGATTAATAATTTAGTATCCAAGGTTTTTATATAACTATGAAATATTTTGATATAACCATTCCCCTCTCCCCTCATACCCCAAACTGGCCGGGCGGCGTTCCTTACAAACGGGAAGAAATCCGCTCCTCAGCCATAGTCTCCACGTTAACTATTCGCAGCCACTATGCCACGCATGTGGACGCGCCAAAGCATTTTTTATTTAACCGCCAAGGCGTAGACGCCCTGGACATTTCGGCGCTTATAGGCAAATACAAAGTGTTAGAAGTAAAGTCACGCGTACAAATTAAACTCGAAGATATAAAAAAATTTACAATCAAAAAAGGAGACCGCATACTATTTAAAACCATAAATTCCAATATTATTTCCGGAGCCATATTTGAGCCAAACTACGTAAGCCTTTCTCTGGAAGCGGCGCAATATTTGGCTAAGAAAAAAATTACGCTTGTAGGCATAGACTACTTTGGCATAGAAGCCAAGGGCAGTCCCGGCCACTTGGTCCACAAAACCCTGCTCAAAAGCAATATTGTAATAGTAGAGGGCGTAAACCTGCAGACAGTAAAACCCGGCACCTACAACGGTGCCATACTGCCTATTAAAATAGAAGGCGGGGACGGTGCTCCCGCCCGCGCCGTGTTATGGAAATAATTTTATTAGGACTTACGCGCTTGTCATTGTTTGCAACTGGCAAAGCCAGATTGCCGGAACAATGACTGCGCCGCAAGCGGTTTGGCCAATTACTTCGTTGTTTTTCTTGCTGTTTTATTCACCGTAGTTAAACTACGCCTCATAAAACCAGCGAAAAACGCCTCGTATTAATCACCCCATTCCTGCCAAGCAGAAGAATGGGGACCCCGATTTATCACCCCATTCCTGCCAAGCAGAAGAATGGGGACCCCGACTTGGCCAAACGCGTAAGTCCTAATTACTAAAGCTTGCTCAAAACTTAACATAACAAAGGGAATCCTTGCTTTAGCAAAGATTCCCTTTGTTATTGGTAACCTATTTTTTCCACTCTACCAATTTTCCAGCCGCAATTTCTACCTTATCGGCTTTGCGTAGCTGCCTCGCTTGTCCCGGCAGCAATATGGGAAAATGCCTAGCGCGATCTATGCCCCGAGGTATGGCAAATAAATCTTTATCTGTTGTCCGCCAATTTAAATTGTTAAACCTGTTTAAATCCACCGGCTCCGAATATTCCCGAAGTGTTTTTTTCCCGTTGTCCAAAAAATATTCATGAAAGTAAGACAAAGCCAATTCTCGAATTGTTTTAAAAATCGGCTCCCTAAAGCGAAGTACCGCGTGGTTAGTTTTGGAAATCGCCCCCCAGCGGCCGCTTTGTTTAAACAAAGCTACCACATGGTCATTATCATGCGGCTTAATGGTCCTTAAATCCAAAACCAATGGCTTATGGCCATGAAATTCCAAAACAGCCGCGGCAAGCATGGCTCCTTCCATGCAATGGGCTTGGCGCTTTTCCAAAACCATGCGCGCAGACCGGCATGTTTCCCCTTTTAATTCAAAATTTACTGGAATGGAATTTAAATAATCCTGAATTTTTTTCGGGTCATTCAATTCCAAAAAAAGTTTTTTTTCAGCTTCAGTATAAAATTGCTCCATAGGCTTATGGTTTTTCAAACGCCCCAACGTCCGGCAAGCCGCCGGTTATTCTGACTTCCACTCCCAAATGTTTTAAATACTGTTTATCCAAGGAAATGCCGGCAATCGGCGCGCTCTTATCCAGCAAAGGTGAATCCCCTTTTGGCTTGTAGTCATCGTTTGCCGCGTCGGCCAATAAAGGATCATCCCCAAAAATATTTCCCCCGCCGTCTATATATTTAACCGTGCTCCCGCCTGCCACTTTCCTCGCGCAAAACAGCAGGCTGTTGCCCGTGCTGTCGCATCTGCCCTTGGAAATCCAATTATTTTTTAAAGTAATTTCCGCAGTGCCGCTGCCGCCAATTAGATCAATCCCATAATATGGAATTTCCGGCGCGTAAACAAGATTGTTGAATATATCGGCTTTCATATCTTTGTCCAGCCAAAAACCCACGGCCTGTGAAGTTCTTTTAACGATGATGGTGTTGTTGAAAATGCTGACTTTCTTTCTCCAATTTTGCGGCTTGTCGACATCAATATCGCCTCCCCAGTGGATGATTTGGTCGTTGTCGTAGCCGTTTAACTTAACCAGCACATTGCCGTAAACCAAATCTTCCGGAAAAGCGCCGGACTCTTTTGTGACTTTATCTATTAAACCGGAATTGACCGCGTCAATGGTGCGGTTACCGCCTTCTATCCAGTTGTATCTTACGGTCAAATAAGCCGAGCGGTCTTTGATGTTGTTGCCGAAATCACGCCCCAGCTTCATATAGTTGTATTCAAACACCATGTTTATACCCGACACGTAAACATTGTGATGCTGCCCGTCGCCAAAGTAGGAATTGTCGTGAATGTAATTGCCTGTAATTAAAACATTGCGGGAAGGTGTGTTTACCGGCGAGCCTATAAATATGCCGTTGCCGTTGTCGTGGACATCGCAGTTGCGGATGACTAAATTTTCCGCCTGCTCCACGTATATACCGGCAGCGTTCGATTCATAGGGCCACAAAGTTAAAGTATTTTTACCATAAGACTTTTTACCGATTTTTGCGTTTCTGACTTCCAAATTTTCTATAAATATATACTTGACCACAGTGTCGCCCGGAATGCTGGAACCACCAACCTTAATTATCCCGCGCTCCATATTCCAATAATCGAGCGCCGGGTGCTCCCTGGCATTCTCTCCGTCTATAACCGGCCTTTCGCCATTTGGACCCAAAACACCGGTTAAAACTATGGGCGCGGAGGCCGTGCCCGATGTCCCAAGCACAAACTTTTCACGGTATGGTTCCTGCCTCCAATACACTTTTATCATATCGCCGGGTTTTAATTTATCCATAGGCACCGAGGCAAAAGATTCATATTGTTTGCCAGGGCCGACATCAAAAACCCTTAATGGCGCCGGGTAGGTAGATGGAATATTGCTTTGAAAAGTACTTGAGGGCGCGAAAACGGGAGCCGGGTCAGGCGCCGGAGCGGGGTCTTGAGCGGGAACAGGATTTGAAGAAGCTCCTTTTGTCCACGACAGCTTGGCGACCGCGCCGACTGTTTTTTCGTAATACTCCATTTTTACGCTGTGGGGACCGGCAGTAAGAGTTTTTGATGCGGTATAGGTTGTCGGGGGCTGATCCTTCCACTGACTTATAAGTAACTGATTATCTATATATAATTTTACACCGTCGTCCGCAATTACAGTAAATACGTATTCGGCAGCATCGAAATTAAATTCACCTTCATAGCGCGCGGAAAAAAAATCCGCAGACATAGCGGCGGAAGGCCCTCCCATC
Organism: uncultured Candidatus Saccharibacteria bacterium; assembly: GCA_964589415.1. Classification (GTDB taxonomy): domain Bacteria; phylum Patescibacteriota; class Doudnabacteria; order UBA920; family UBA920; genus CAZPRQ01. The sequence goes on along the minus strand of CAZPRQ010000029.1, from coordinate 12,042 downwards.
TCCCAATTAAAATTTATTGAATTTACGGTGGAAGTGGCTTTTAAGCTCTCAAAATTCATTCCCGCGTAGTAGCAGGCGGTAAAAGCATTTGTGGTTTTGTCCGGACAGGTAAAACTAGGCGCCGCAGCTGCCGTCGCCGGGGTTGCAAGGACAGTAAAATACTTGCGTGCCAACAGTAAGCCTTTTTTGTTCGGCAAACTGTAAAATTCCAATTTACTCCGGCTTAAGGCAGGTAAGATATTGCCGGTAAAAACCGAACCCTGCTTAGATGCTGCTACTACAAGAGGAGTATTATTTAAATATACCGAACCTTGTTTGTCCAAAGTACGGTTCCAAACAATTTCGTAATTCCATTTTCCATCCTTAAAATCCTTTGGGGTAACACTTATAATCAAAGAGCGGTTATTCACCAAACTTTGCGCGGCATGAATTGTTTCTCCCAAAACCTGGGGTTGAAACAATTCCCAATACTGCAGGGCAAAAGCGGGTGATGCCGGGGACAAAAACAAGCTCGCAATTATTGCGCCGTAAGCGATTTTTAAAATTGGAATAAACGATTTATACATATTGCCTTTTATTAATTTTTCATCCCTTCACCAGCCGAATTGATTTAATTTGTTAAAAAAAATTTTCCCGTAATCCGTACTCACATTATAGACGCAGCTACTCTGTCAATGGTCGCGCTTTTATAAGCAACGGAATTTTCCAGTGTCGCGTAAAGGCAAAACTTGGGATAAAACGCGCTGCCTCCAAAATAAATCATATAGCTCAGATTCGGGTGTAACAACTTAATTGTGCCGGAATGTTATTTTGCAAAAGGTCTATATTAATTCCCCTATTGACAAATATTTACACCCCACCAACCCTGGCCGGGTGCGCATGCTGTTCCGGCACAAACATAACAAGGACTTTTATTTTCATACGGAATATATACCGCGTACCACGTGGCTGGATTAGCATTTGCATAATAATAATGATAGTTGAAAGGATTGGAAGGGTCTTTAGGCATACTTCCCATATATTTCGGCGTCAAATTGTTAGTTAAAACAGGGTCAGAAAACGGCAAATCGCTATTGCCTGTGTTACTATTTTGAGCGTAAAATCCATTATCAGCAAAATATAATTCTTCCGCGGTTTGAAATTGACGGATAGAGGCAGTTCTTTGGGCATCCCGCGCTTTAACTCTCGCCGAATTCAAACTCACCAAAACCACGCTGGCCAAAAGACCGATGATGGAAATGACCACCAGAAGTTCAATTAAAGTGAATCCTTTTTGAATACTATCTTTCATTGTTTTTACAAAGGGGCAAAGTCACTCTTTGCCTTTTTATTTCTCTTTAACACCATGCCCGCCGAATTGCTTACGAAGCAAAGCGACGATTTTGTTTGAAAACTTATTTTGATTAGCTTCATCAGCGGACTCATCTCTCACTTTTACTGAATCTTCCAGCACCCGGACATCCACACCCAACTCCTTCCCAGCCTCCACTGTCCACTTGCCCTCACCTAACTGATGTATGTAACCGCTAGTACTTTCCACATCTTCATGGTCAAAAATATTTTTTGTTAAATCTATCAGCCAGCTCCTTATTACTGTACCTTCCTGATAAACTCTGGTAACCTCCGACAAATCGAGCTCAAAATGACTGGCTTTTAAAATAGCGTAGCCTTCCCCTATTGCTTCCATCATACCGTATTCTATGCCATTGTGCACCATTTTTACAAAATGCCCGGCGCCGTTCTTTCCAAGCAGTCCGTAATTCTGCCCCGATGATAAAACTTTAAAAATCGGTTCCACTAAAGACCACTGCTCTTTTGGCCCCCCAACCATTAGCGCAAAACCGTTCTCCTCGCCCCACACGCCCCCGCTGGTGCCGCAATCGTAAAATACTATACCCTTAGCCCTTAACGCTTCGGCCCTTTTTATGGATTCTTTATAGTGGCTGTTGCCGCCGTCGATTACAATGTCCCCTGCTTTTAAATATTTTAATAATTGATCATGCAAAAATTCATCCACAATCTCGTGCGGCAGCATTAGCCAAAAAATTCTCGGTTCGCCATCTATTAGGCTAACCAGATCCGATACATTGTCAAAAGAACGCGAAGACAACCTCTCCCCGTCCCTCCCCTTATGAGGGGAGGGTGCCAGAATGGCGGGAGAGGTTGTGGCAACAAAAGCGTCAAACTTCTGCCTCGGCCCTTCCGAGCGGTTCCAAGCCAAAACCTCAAAGCCGTTCTTGTGAAGCCTCCTGGCAATCTGCGCGCCCATTTTGCCTAAACCGAAAATTGCGATATTCATTTTAAGTAAACACTTAATAAATTAATGGCTAAAATAAATATTTAATTTTAAAAGTCCAGCCTGCATCTAAATTATAGCTAAAAATTCCCGCCAGAACCGCGGCTATGCCCCTCGCCGCCAAATAATAAACGTTTAGCAGCTCGGTAAAAATCCAGGTGGTAATCAATATCAAGCCCAAGGTAAGCACGGCGACCGCGAAAGATCTGCCGGAACCAAATAAAAAGTGAATTTTGGTTTTCGGAAAAGTCCAGACAAAATTTATTGCGAAGCCGCAAAGTACCGCCACAAAAAATCCGATTGCCACGGAAATTAAATAGTGTAACCCGACACGCTCGGTTAACAGCACGATTATAATAAAATTCAAAGCTAAAGTCATTAAGCTGACCGTGCAATATTTCGCAAACTGACTTAGAAAATCCTTGGATAAATTCATTAGTCTGCGCCTTTCATTACAATTTTTACCGTCCTCATGCCGCCCAAATAGCCATGCAAAGTTGTGCCCTCCATAAGCACGCTGGGCAGTTGTATAGCCAAGAGGTTGAAAAGCAATAAATCCAAGGGAAACCAAATATAAATCAGAAAAGTTGCAAAACTCAGGGTATAAAAAATGTTGTAAACCAAATGCTGTTTAAACGAGTACTTTGATGCCCAATAAGTGTCCATTATCTTCATACCTAAACAACGATCTTTAAAAAACAAAAAAACAAAAGATTCATACAACCCAAAAATCACAATTACGAGAATCTTCCAAACCAAACCCGGTCCAAAAATAATCAGCGCGGGCGTGGCCAGGCCAAAGGCGATAACCGCGTTGATAAATGAAGGAATAACCTTTTCAAAAACATTGGTTGGCACAATCCGAAATTTATCGGCCTCCAAATGAACCAACTGTTCAATATGTAAAATTTTATCTTTTTTCATTTTTGAGCAATCGCGCGTAATTCTGGCGCAGCTTAACTATTTTAGGATCAATCACAAATTGGCAGTAAGACTTATTTTTATTGTTGTTATAATAATTTTGGTGATATCCTTCGGCTTCGTAAAATTTTCCGGCGGGTTTGACTTCCGTAACAATCGATTTGGAATAAACTCCATCGATTTCCAATTTTTTAATAAAATTCTGGATGCCTGCTTTTTGATTTTCTGATGTGTAAAAAATTACACTGCGATACTGCTCTCCCGCGTCATTCCCCTGCCTGTCTTTTGATGTAGGATCGTGTGATGAAAAAAATACGGACAACAAATCATCGAGCGTGATTATTTGGGGATCGAACTCAACTTGCACCACCTCTATGTGCCCACTGGTCCCGCTGGATACCTGTTCGTATGTTGGATTTTCCACGTCGCCGCCCGCGTAGCCGGATTTTACGCTAATTACCCCTTTAAGCCTCTGTACTACCGCCTCCACGCACCAAAAACAACCCCCTCCAAAAATAATGTTTTCCAAATAATAATCTTTATTACTCATAACATAAATATCAACAGAGCCTTAGGGGTTGCTTTTGAAAGAAGCCTTGCCCCGTACCATCCGCCAAAGACGGATTGGTATTGGGAGCCGCCTCCGAATATGATTCTTTGATTTTGAATATTTTCAACCATCTACCTTAATCGGATCAATTCTTTTAATTCATCCAATTTGCTTTTGGAATAATTTTCAACGCTTTTGCTGGATTCGTAAATACTGTTTATTTTATTTAACACCGGGCGGATTTGCCAATAGGCCCACAATAAAACCACGACAATTAAGACGAGCTTCACCCACGACCAAATTCTTTGCCAATAAAGCTTCCTATATAAAACCTTAATCATCCTCTGGTTATCCCGAGCGATTTCCAATATTTCTTTTAATTCCGGCTGGTCTTGCATACCATTTATTATTCTCTTAGAACTTGCGCACTCCAATGGTCATCTTCGCGCAGGCAATGATGTTTATTTATAAAAAAATTGATGGTAATCGAGCTTAGCTCCTTTACTCTCCTTATTTGCGCGAAGATGACCATTGAGACACCTGATGCATAAATCCTAACCTGTATTTTTCAATGTCCAATGTTAAACCCTCGCTCACCTCAACCCCTTCCTTTCTAAGCAGCAAACCTTGCAACTCTTTGTCCGCGGTCCAATTGCCTTTTATAGATATCACTCCTCTGTTATTTAAAACTCTCCACCACGGCACAACTTTTTTAGATGTATCGATACTGCGCAAAATCCTCCCCACTTCCCTCGCTCCCCTTGGCTTACCACAGACGGCGGCTGCTTGCCCGTAACTTACAACTTTGCCTTTTGGAACTGTTTTGATAAAATTGATGACTTTTGCCTTAAAATTTTTATCATTTTTGATCAATTTTGTCATTTTTGTCAATTATTTCGTCCACCATTCTTTCATATCTTTATTTATAAGATCTTCCGCCTCTTTGGGGCCCCTTGAACCGGGATTGTAAGTATGGAGGGGTAATTTATTAAACAGCGCATTCTCTGTAACAGAGTCCATAAATTTCCACGCTGCTTCTGTTTCCGCCGAACTTATAAACAACCTCTGGTCGCCTTGCATAAAGTCGAGCAGCAACCGTTCATACGCGGCCGGAATTTGGGCAGTAAAGTTTTTAAAGCTAAAATCCAAATGCGCCTGGTGAAGGCGAATGCCAAAGCCTGGAATTTTATTGTTAATGGACAGCCTTACCGACTCTTCGGGTTGGATTTGGAACGTTAAAGTATTTGCCCCGCAACCCTGAAACAAACAGCGGACTGGCTCCTTAAAATGAACGGAAATTTCCGCCACTTTGCGAGGCAATGCCTTACCGGTACGCAAATATATGGGCACGCCGCTCCACCGCTTATTTCCTATAAAAACTTTTAGCGCCGCGTAAGTTTCCGTCCGGCTGACTTTGCCTATATCACGCACATACCCCTTATACTGCCCCAAAGTAATTTGGCTTTTAAGCTCCCGGCTGCCAAACGGCTTTAAAGCTTTTAAAATATTCAGTTTTTCCCGTCGAATATGTTCGGCCGTGAGATTTTTAGGCTCATTCATGGTTACCAAGGCCAATAACTGCAACAAATGATTTTGCACAAAATCTTTTAACGCCCCGGTTTGATTGTAAAATTCCCCGCGGGTTTTAACAGTGTCCAATTCCAAAGCGGAAATTTCTATATGGCTAACATGATCCTTATTCCATAACGGCTCAAATAAACCGTTCGCGAACCTGGCGACAATAAGGTTTTGTACGGTTTCTTTGCCCAAATAATGATCAATACGGTAAATTTGCTCTTCGGTGAAATATTTAAGTAATAATTTGTTTAGTAATTTGGCGGATTTTAAATTTGAACCGAAAGGTTTTTCTACCAAAATTCTGGTGTCCCTGTTATGGGCAAGACAGGAGTTAAGAAGCCCGCTTTGCTCTAGCATGGTAGCTATGGAAGCAAAGTACCGAGGATTGCTGGCAATATAATAAAGCCGGTTAAAGCACGCGTGGCCGGCGGCATCGCTGTCTGAAAGCAGTTGCGATAATTGCGCGAAAGATTTGGGATCCTCAAAGTCGGCCCGGTAATATGTTAAATGCCGTAAAAAATGCTTCCTGTGTTTAGGGGTAGACAATTTCTTTAAATGTTCAGATTTAGAAACAACAAAATCTAAAAATTCGCGGGCGGAAAATTCCCTCCTGCCAACGCAGACCAATTTAAAATTTTCCGGCAACAAACCTTCCATGTCCATATTATGCAGCGCCGGAAGCAAGTAAGTTGCCATTAAATCGCCGGTCGCCCCAAAAATGGTTAGCACCGTAGGGCTAAGCGGCTGCAAGGGGGCAGAGAAGACAAGTTTTCTATTTTTTCCCGTATCCAAAGCTTAAATGAATATATTTTACTTTCTGCTATAATAATACCATATTAACCTATTTTTCGTTATGGACACCACTATTTTTTATGTTGCATTGTTTGTGCATTTATCCTGCCTAATTTTGGGCTTTGGCTCCGTTATGGTTATAGACACCTTTGGCTTATTGTGGCTTTTTAAAAAAGCAAAAATGAGTTTTATTATGAAAGTGGCCGAAACTACCCAAAAACTTATTTGGGTTGGTTGGAGCGGTATGATACTTTCCGGCCTGATACTTATAACCAGCAAGGGTTATGTGGATAATTTAACCAAAATAAAACTGTTTTTTGTCCTAATGGTAGGAATTAACGGCATATTACTGCACAGATTAAAAAAATGGTCGGAGCAAATTGGGGACAATCCCGTGCCGCCCCGGCTGTTTTTCCGCACCATGCTCTCTACCGCCATTTCCCAAACCGGCTGGTGGGGCGCGCTTTTAATTGGCTTTTTGCACCGGCACATAGAACACACCATTACCTGGCCAGCTAACCCTTACCTTTGGATGTTCGCGATAATTGGAATTTTCGGCGCTGCGGCCATCATTGGCGAAACGACAATTAAAAAAAGTTAAAAAATTTATTAAACATCTATTAAAAAATCTCCAAGTTTTCCGCTTGGAGATTTTTTAGTACTAGATAAAAAACTGCAGGGTATTATGCCCGTCTAATTTACGGTACCGTGGGCTTTCAATTTTCTGATGGTGTAAATTTTTACAGCCAATTTTCTCAACTCCTCGGCCAGCACGACAACAAAGGCAAACGGCACAATCAACACCCAATCACTGAATTCCAATGGAGTGGTTTTTAAAAATTTTTGCATGGCCGGAATATAAATGGCTGAAAGATGGAAACTCAAATTAAGCAAAATCGCCAGCCACAAATAAACATTGCGGAATATTTGCCGGCTGAATATGGTAGTGTCCATTAGCATGCAATTAAAGCCCCTGTACCACTGAGATACAGCCAACGCGGTTAAAGAAACGGTTACGGCTTTATAATAATCAAACAAACTGTACAAATTAAACAAGTACAAAGTCGCCGCGGACATTACAATCGCCGTCAAAAACATCTGACTGGCCATATTGGCGTCTATAAAATAACCGGAAGGCTTTTTAAACGGCCTCTCTAAAATTCCGGGTTCTTTCTTATCCAAGGCCATGGAAGTGCCAATCAGCGGATCGGTAATTACGTTTAGCCACAATATTTGCACGGCAAGCAGAGGCAAAGGCCAGCCTAAAATTAAAGCCCCGGCAATAGTAAATGCTTCCCCCGCGGAAGTGGAAAATAAATACAGCAGAGCTTTTTGGATATTGCGGTACATGGACCTGCCCTCTTCAATAGCCGCGACAATGCTGGAAAGGTTATCGTCCAAGAGCACAATATCGGCCGCTTCCTTGGCCACCTCGGTGCCAATTTTACCCATGGCCACACCCAAGTCCGCCGCAACCAACGAAGGCGCGTCATTGACTCCGTCCCCGGTCATAGCCACCACCAAGCCCTTATGCTTATAAGCCCGAATGATTTTCATTTTGTCGTCCGGCGTAACTCGGGCAAAAACCGAAACCACGCCAAGCTTGCCGGCCAATTCTTCATGACTCATAGCGGCAAGCTCCGCTCCTGTAATAATCTCATCCCCTTCTTTATATATGCCGGCCTCCCTGGCAATCGCCCGCGCCGTAATTTTATGGTCGCCGGTTATCATAACCACCTTCACCCCCGCCTTTTGAGCTTCTATAACGGCATTCTTAGCTTCCGGCCTCACTGAATCTTCTATGGCAAAAAATCCGCCAATCACCAGTCCGTCAATATTGTCAAAAGGGTGGCTGCGGGTTAGATGCTTAAATCCAAACGCCACGACCCTCAAACCTTCCTGGGAAAATTCTTCCAAGGCGCTGTCAAACTTTTTTTTCGCTTCCTGGGTCAAATGATGATTCTGCCCTCCCATGGCGTATTTTTCTGCCTTGGCCAGCAGCACTTCGGGCGCTCCGGCTATGGCGCACAGAACCCCATCGTTTCCACCCCCAAATCCTTTGGATTTTGGGGAACCCCGATGAGAAACTCCATAAAAAACCGCTCTGAATTTAGTTTTGTAATCAAAAGGAATTTCCGCCAGTTCCTGATATTCTTTAGACAAATTATCTCTAAAAAAACTTAACTTTTCGCCAAAAACATTGAGCGCCGCTTCGGTGGGGTCGCCCAAAACCTTAAACTGGCCAATTTTTTCCTGGAAGCTCACGGAAGCCTTCACCGACATAACCGCGATTTTCCCGGCAGTTTCCAAATCCCCCACAATCGATTGGACAGCTCCTCCCAAAAATATTTTCCCTTTCGGCTCATAGCCGTTGCCTTCCACTAAATACACGCGATCGCCCGCGAACAACTTTTTAACCACCATTTCATTTCTGGTTATGGTCCCGGTCTTGTCCACGGCTATTACCTGGGCCTGCCCTAAAGCCTCCACCGCCTGCAATTTTTTTACCAGCGCGTTCCTTTTGCTCATTCTAAAAACTCCGGTAACCAAAATAAGAGTGAGCACTAAAGGCAGCCCTTCGGGGGTCATGGAAACCGCCAGCGATACCACCACGGAAAACATTTCGGCCGGGGGCTTGCCGCTAAAAATCCCAAGTAAAAAAATTAGGACGGACATCCCCAAAACCGCAAATACAATAACCCGCGCCAGGCGCTTTATGTTTTTCTGCAAAGGTATGTCTTCCTGCGGCTCAAGCAGCGCTTTGCTTATTTTGCCTATCTCGGTATTTAACCCGGTACCGACCACCACTGCCTTGCCGTCTCCGGAAAGCACTTCCGTCCCTTTAAACACCATATTTTTCTGCGCCGAAGCTGACAAGTCGGAATCCGACAAATTACCTTCTGTCTTATGTACCGCGCCCGACTCGCCCGTTAAAGCGGCTTCATCCACGCTTAAATTGGAAGAATAAAGAACCCTCGCGTCCGCTCCGACTTTCTGCCCTTCCCTTAAAACCAGAACATCGCCCGGTACGACTTCGCTTTCCGCCACCACTTCTTCCACGCCTTCACGAATGATGGTGCATTCTACCGACGACAATTGCTTTAAACTCCTTAACGCCTGCTGGCTCCTCCCTTCCTGAATAGTACCAATCAGCGCGTTAAAGGTTAACACGCCCAAAATAATATAACCGTCTTCATGGTCTCCAAGCGCGTAAACAATACAAGCGGCAGCCAATAAAATATAAATTAACGGGCTTTTAAACTGCCTGAAAAATATGGAGAACCAACGCTCGGGCGGGCTTTCCGGCAAGAGATTCGGACCGTACTTTAAAAAGCGACTTTTCGCCTCACCGGCGCTTAAACCGTTTTCTAAATTTGTCGCGAATTCTTGTTCTATTTGAGTTTTGGTATATTGGTACCAATGCATAAAATTTCAAACGCCAAATTACAAATTTCAAATAAAATCCAAAACCAAAATTTCAAAAATTCGAATTTAGGATTTTATGCTTTACAACTTATTTGGAATTTGGAATTTGATATTTGTTATTTATTTACCCAAGTATTTCTTCAAATCCGTGCGATAAATTTCAAGCAGTGCCACGAACATGGCCATGATTATGGGTCCAAGCAAAAATCCAATAATTCCAAAAAGTTGCAACCCTCCAACAACGGAAAGCAAAACCAACAGCGGATGCAGCTGCATGCGCGAGCCCACCAGGCGCGGACTGACAATATTGTCTATCATACCCACGGCCAAAACTCCCCAAATGGCCAGACCAATGGCATTTCCGGTTTGCCCGGATATAAATAAATACAAAATGGCGGGAATTAATGACAAGGAGGTGCCAACGTTCGGCACCAACGCGGCGAGCACCGTAAGCATACCCCACAAAAACGGGTTGGGCACGTTAAAAATTAAAAAGCCGCACGTTGCCACAGAACCCTGAATAAGCGCCACCAAAAACTGCCCCTTCACCACGCCGTTAACCGCCGCCTCGAGTCTGGTTATGAGCCTATTTTCGTGCTCCTCAGAAAGCGGAAAAATATCGTTAAAATATTTTTTTATACGCTTCCCGTCGAGCATTAAATAATAAGTGGAGAAAAAAACTAAAAATATAGACAATACAAACCCGGCAAGGTTAGATAAAATATTTGTGAACCCGGCAACGGCGTTGCCGGCAAAGCTGGAAATTTTTTGACCCAAATCTCGGGTCAATCCTTCTACCAAAGGTTTTATTTTGTCTGGCACGTACTGATAAAAAGTAGCCTTGTCAAAAGTGGAACCGCTTTCCTTTAAACTGCTAAGGGCATTGAACAGTTCGGTAAAGAGCATTTGGCCAATTATAACGAGAGGGATACCGATTATTAAAATAAGCAAAATAAGGCTTACCACGCTTCCCCAGGTTTCGGACTTAAAACGCGTGACAATACGCCTATGAATAGGCATAAATAGCACGGCTAAAATGGCAGCCATGGCCAGCAGTTTTAAAAACGGTAAAAACATCATTAACACCACCAAAAACACCACCCCGAGCAGCACATAGAAGCCAATTATTTTAAAGCGTTCATTATCCATAAAAATATATTAATGCCCTTATAGTATAGCAAACCTTGCCTTAATTTGCATTGAAAAAAAGCTGACTTAAAACTTACGCCCGTATCAATAAAAAAACGGAGAGGAAGGCGTAAATTCCTTCTCTCTCCGTGTATAACGAAAATTATGATTGCTGAAGCTGTCTACTTGCGTTGGTTAAGCGCAAGTCCGCCGTCCCGCTTCCTTAGACGACGACTGTTTTTCGCACTCTCGGGCGGCCCTGCTCTGACAGTGAAAGAGCTGTGTCCGCTTTCCGACTTGGAAGACTTCAAGCAGCTTAACCCAAATAACCTATATGGGTCCAACTGCTAACTAGTCTAACTCCCAAGCACACCCTTTGAGACTTCATGGTCCTAATCTAGTTAAGACCAACTCTCTAGGCTAGTCCCGCTTATGGATGCTCGCTTTACCTTTTGGGCATGCTTACATTCCATTTAAGACGCGGCCGGGAACCTTACCAAATGCAGATCATGCATCCAATAATTTTCCCTAGGATTTTAAATTTGGTCGGGTGAAAATCCTGAAAACCGGAGCGAATAAATCAACTAAAAAGATTAGCGATCGCCGGTGGCGAAGTAAAGCTTTCCGCCATTATTAGGCAGCAATCTTACCGCAAACCAGCCGCCCCTTTCCTGAACCCCGTTGGGTCCAATAGGCGGCGCCTGGTGGGTCATACCACCATCGTTGGCGGCAGACCAGCACGCCTGATGCGCGTATCCAAATTTTTCCGGGTACGGCTCGGGACCGACCCGAAAAACGAGGTCGGAACCAACAAACACCTGCCCACAGAATGGGCAGTTGTCATTGGACTCGGAGGAGGCGGTAGCGGTAGGGGCGGTGGGGGTGTTGATGGCGGCTTCGTACGCCGCCATTTCCACCTGTCTTGCCGCCAATGCCGCGGCAACTCGCACACCCATCGGGGTCGATGGGTCGAACAGGTCATCAACAGGATATCTCATAGAGACTCCTTCTCCCCTCCAAGCCTGAGTCTAGTTTTTAGCTTGCGGAAGGGTGGGCAGATTCATAAATACAAAGCCGCCCATCCTTCCGCAAGAGCAATCATAATTTGTTAAAGAACCGGCCTTGGTCCCAATTGCTTGGGATTACGGCACTTTTACCACATTTCATAATGTGGCTACACATTATAGCATATTTTATATATAATGTCAATATTTGACAAAAACCCTTATTTTATGCTATTTTAAATAAGCCCAACCGCAAAGGCAGTCTAAATAGGGCAATTTTTTTATGAACAATAATATATAAACTAGGACTTACGCGTTTGGCCAAGTCGGGGTCCCCATTCTTCTGC
>CAZPRQ010000028.1:0-17017 GCA_964589415.1 uncultured Candidatus Saccharibacteria bacterium | reverse complement strand
TGTCGGAAGGCCAAAAAGGCTTGCTGGCATTTTGCCGTCTGGTGCTAATGGAGCCCGGCATGCTTATTTTAGATGAACCAACCAACCATATTAATTTTCGCCACCTGCCGGTTATAGCCAAGTCGCTAAACGCTTACGAAGGCGCGTTCGTCATGGTTTCGCACATTCCTGACTTTGTAGCACAAATTCGGATAGATGAATTAATAGATATGGAATCACTATAGTAGCAATTGTAAATTTTAGAAACAAAAATTAAGTATTGCTTAAAAAAAATGCCTTCGGACGCGCAAGTCCGAAGGCGCTGTTGTAATTACCGAGCAAGGGTGCTACCAGGCCGGCTGTGACCAATCCCGACCCCGGCTGGGGAAGGGGGCAGGTTTGGATACACATAAAAGGCGATGATCAAAAGTGCCAAAATGACCACACCAATTCCGCATAACAAATCCTCATTTTGTTTCGACATGGTGTATTTTATAACATAATTTATAGCTTTACGCAAGCCTTTAAAATTTAGCTCTTTTGGCCTTAGTGGATTAGCTAGCAAAATCGCGGCCACCACAGGCCCGGTAATCTTCGGGGCGCTATCGTCCTTTACCGGCAACCAGCGCTACAGCATCCTTGCCATGCTGCCGTTTTTTTGTCTTTCATCATCTTCAGTAAAATAAGGGAACATTGATTTGCCCAATCTCCTTGTTAATCACTTTCCAATAAATTGGCAAATTTAGCTCCTATGTAACAATTGTCGCTTGAGAGATAAAATTCTGATTTAAGTCCAAGGGTTACTTTTTGAAAGTTTTTTCAAAATTTTTGGAGCAAGGAGCATGCCAACAATATAGAATCCTATTAAGCTAAAAAAGAGGATTTTGTTCGTGAATATGGAAACGCCTATCAAAATTGTGCCACCGACCGGCACGAGCATGCCAAAAAAAGATGCGACGATGAACGTGCGGTAATTCATTTTGGCTACGCCGGCCAAATAGGCGATTATGTCGGTATCTGCGCTTGGCAAAAAACGGGAAACAAACACCGTTTGCCAACCCAGTTTTTGGGTAAAATCCTGTAATCTTTGATTATCATAAGCACTGACAAATTTAATATATAAACCTTTGCGGATTTTTGTTCCGAGGTAATAATTTATTGTCGAACCGATTATCCTGGCCAAAATCGAATAGAGCAGCGCTGTCCAAAACCCAAACAGCAACCCGCCCACAGCCGGCACAATGTCATTCGGCAGGGGAGGGGAAATAATTGTAGCAATGCTGACTAACATATAAACCAAGATTGCCCATTTGCCGTAATCTGTAATGAACCTTTTTAGGCTTTCAGGGTTAAGATAGGGCATGATTTTATCTTGCCAAACCAAAAAAGGCGCTAAAAATAACAAAAATAACCCCGCGCCAATTAAAACCATAATTAGCCAAAATCGATTTTTTTGATAATAAACTTTTATCATTTGCATCATAATCTGATTATATACTTAATATATACTTGGTCAATTTTTGCTGACCATTTTTTTTTAAATTGACATAATGCCCTTAAACAAGGTAATATTTAGTATTATTTTTGTTGTCATATATTAATGACAAAATATGCATAAAGATTTAGAACAATTGGGTCTTTCGGAAAACGAGGCTAAAATTTACATCACACTTCTCTCCGGCGGCGGAATGACCGCGTCCAACGCTTCCAAGCGAGCACAAATTAAGCGGCCAACCGCTTATTTGGCTCTGGAAAACTTAAAAAAAGCCGGGCTCATTTCGGAAAACCTGGACAAAAAAACCAAAATCTTTAAAGCCGAACCGCCCGAAAAACTGAATAAGCTTACCAAGAAAATGCGCCGAAAAATCATTGCAGCGGAATTAAAACTGGAGGAACTCCTGCCACAATTAAAATCCTTGGAGAAAAAAATCCTCGAAACTCCTAAAATCAGTTTTTATGAAGGTTTGGCGGGGTTAAAATCCATGCTGGATGACATTATGCTCACTCGGGAGCCATGGTATATGTTTGGCTCTACACAAAATATTGTTAACTATATGGGCGCGAAAGAAATTGACGAAATGTCCGAAGATTCTTTCCAGCTAAGGAAACTGGCCAGCCGGCCCAAAGCCCACTTTATTACAGATCGGGGTATTTTGGATATCCCACATTTTAAAAAAACAGTCCCCACGTATATTCGGGAAATAAAAATTCTGCCCAAAACCATTAGTACGCATTCGGCTTTTATTATTTACGAAAACAAACTATCCATATTTAGCATGGGCGAGTACCCGTTTGGCGCAGTGTTTGAAAGCCGCGAAGCGGCCGAACTGTTGAAAATTTTTTACAACCTGCTATGGCAAAATTTGTGATAAAATAGCCTTATGGAGCCATTAGCTAACAAAATCAGGCCGACTGATCTATCGCAGTTCGTCGGGCAAGAGCATTTGGTGGGGGAGGGTATGCCCTTGCGTAAAGCCATAGAGCAAAAACACTTGTTCAGCTTTTTGCTATGGGGACCGCCGGGGGTTGGGAAGACTACGCTGGCGCGGATTTATGCCAATGCAGTCGACGCGGAATACCACGAACTTTCCGCTGTTTCGGCGGGGAAGGATGATATTCGTAAAATAATCGAAAAACCTTCCATGCTTGGGCAGCCCAAAATTTTATTCTTGGATGAAATCCACAGGTTCAATAAAGCACAGCAGGATTATTTACTGCCCCACGTGGAAAGCGGAAAACTTATCCTCATAGGAGCCACGACCGAAAATCCGTCATTTGAAGTTATCCCCGCGCTGCTTTCCCGCTGCCGGGTATTTGTCTTAAACGAACTTAAAGATGACGAGGTCGGTAATATCATCGGCCAGACAAAAATCAAAATAGATAAAAAATCCAAGGACTGGCTTATTAAAATGGCTAGCGGCGACGCGCGCCAGGCTTTGACCGTTATAGATAATTGCTTAAGCCTTTACGGCAAAATCACTTTGGAAAATCTTAAAAATACCATCCAGTCCAAAACCCTCCGCTACGACAAAGCAGGGGAAGAGCATTACAATACCATAAGCGCGTTTATTAAAAGCATGCGCGCCTCACAGCCCGACGCCGCGCTATATTATCTCGCACGTATGGTGGAGTCTGGGGAAGACCCCTTGTTTATAGCACGCCGTATGGTTATTTTCGCTTCCGAAGACATTGGCCTTGTCCAACCCACTGCCCTGGTAGTGGCCAATGCCGTGTTTGAAGCCTGCCAAAAAATTGGCTACCCTGAATGCGCCATTAACCTAGCCCATGGCGTGGCTTATTTAGCACAATGCAAAAAAGACCGCTCGTCGTATGACGCTTACTTTGCCGCCCTGGACGACGTAAAAAAATACGGCAATTTGCCAGTCCCCATGAACATTCGCAACGCTCCCACCAAACTAATGAAAAATTTGGGATACGGCCAAGCTTACGAACAATATTCAAAAGAAAGCTATTTGCCTGAAAAAATTAAGGAAAAAAGGTACCTGAATAAAAAAACCGCCTCCCCGTAACCCCGTAACGACCAATAAATTGAAAAATTTCCTGTCCCAATATAATTACAAGCTACCACCCGAACTAATTGCCAAGCTGCCGGCAAGCCCGCGAGACTCTGCCCGCCTTTTGGTATGGGATAAAAAAACTCAAGCACAAACCGAAGATATTTTTTTTCACTTGGACAGATACCTGCCAAAAAATTCCCTAATTGTATTTAACCAAACCCGCGTTATACCGGCGCGCATAAGAGCAGTAAAGACCACAGGCGGCAAGGTGGAACTGTTATATTTATCGCATAAGGGCAATCGGCTTACCTGCCTGGTCAACAAATCCCTAACCCCAAACACCATACTCATTTTTTACGGCCGTAAAAAACAGGGACACCTATTAACGCTAATAAAAAAGCAGGGGAATAAATATATTTTTAAAACATCGGTACCGGGATCCCAAATTCCCACGCTCATTAGAAATTACGGCATAACTCCGCTGCCTCCCTACATGAAAAACTCGCCTTTGCCCGAGAAAGAACGTCGCAAATGGTATCAGACAATCTTTGCGAAAAAAGGCCTTTCCATAGCCGCACCAACCGCCGGCCTGCATTTCACGAAACGATTACTAAAAAAACTTAAAGCAAAAAAGATACAGCCCGCATTTATTCGACTAGATGTCGGATTGGGAACATTTGCCCCTCTTACCGAAACGCAAATTTACTCGCGCCGGCTGCACGAAGAATTCTATCATATAGATCCAAAAACTCATTTGCTGCTGAAAAAAGCCAAGCAAACCGGACGGCCCATTATCGCAGTGGGTACCACTGTAGTAAGAACTTTGGAATCCGCCTACAAAAACCCAAAAAAACCAAAACTTTCAGGCAACACAAATTTATTTATTACCCCGGGATTTGCTTTTTCCATGACTGGTGGCCTAATTACAAATTTCCATGTGCCTAAAAGCAGCCTGCTTATGCTGGTTGCCGCATTTGTAGGGGAAAAAAGGCTTTTTAAGCTGTATAAATATGCAATAAGCAAAAAATTTCGTTTTTTTTCATTTGGCGATGCCATGCTTGTCAAGCCTGACAACTAAGCATATAATGTCCGAATAAGGAGGCGCGATGCGCAAGATTATCTTAGTCCTCATTATTCTTACGGTCCTTCCCATATCGCTTGTATTTTTAGTACCGCTCAACATACTCATGGGAATTTTATTCTTCACTGAACGGAAAAGCTAGCGTTACCTTTTTGGCTCCTGCTTAGGAGGTTTAATTCCGGCAATTTTTATCGGCCAAGCCTTAGAATTTTGTATTGTAAACTGCAGAGAAGCAAACCCGTTAAGTTTTTTGAATTTAGTTTTACAGTCAGTTAATGGTTTTGTTCTTCTGCGGATTAAATATCCGTTTAGCCACCTGTTTGCGGAATCAAAGGATTGGAAACCTTTGATGCTTTTTAAACGCGCCTGTAAATGGGAATTGTAAAGCTCGATTAAGTTGGTATTGTTAGGACATTCCTTAACTCGCAGGTAATTAAACAGCTCAGCTTGTCGGTGCTTAATGCCGGTGACAATGTTTTGTAGCATACGATTGCCATAAGTGCGTTTGTAAAAGACATGCATTAAGCCTTTGGTAATTTTACTTTCTCTTTTTACTTTGAACACATGGGCGATTAGGGAGTTAAAGAAATGATGATAACGATCGTCGGTGCGGATGTTTAAAACTTGCCGGATGTTTTCTAAAAAATGTACGTGACAGAGTTGTAACAAAGCGCGCGGAAACACTTTGTTTAAAGCCTGTTTTAAGCCTTGACGATCATCAGCGATGATAACTCTGGGATTGTATCCAAGCTCTTTTAATCTACCAAGGAATTGGGAGAAAGCCATTTCGTCCTCAACCGTAAACAATTCGCCGTGTGGAATATCATGGGTGGAATAATCAATACCATAAATGAAGGGGATTTTTGCTTCAAAGCCTTTTACAGCGATATATTTGCCGTCGATGATTAGGATGCCGCAAAACAGAAGCATATTACATAACAGTTTTGTCAGCTGCCAGTTCCAAGGCAAGGAATTAAGTTCTGCCTGAACCTTTTTAAACACCTGCTTACCTGACAGTTCTTGCTGGTCGCCAAGTTTTCTAAATGGCACCCCGTCTATGTGGAAAATCCAGAGCACCTGATCTTTTTTCCGGTGGTCTACCCAAAACCACACCTCACACTTCTTGCAAAAATACCTGTTCTTGCCATTCCTGCTGCCTTTCCTAATAGTTTCCTTGCTTTTACATTCAGCGCACTTAAGAGTGCGTTTTTTTAATCATTTTAAGCTAATTAACTGGTTAATACTTGATTTTATCTTTTAATTAAAACCAAAACAAGTAAATCTAGGAGCCAAAAAGGTAACGGTATCAACGGAAAACCCCTAAACCTTCGCTTGTGTCAAAAGCAAAGTTTTACGGCAGAATTTCCATTATGGGATTAAAGGAGTACGTAGGCCTTCGGCCGGAGAGAAGTTTTCACGGAAAGCAGAAACTAATTTGTGGGGCTTTTTGGGATTTTCTCACCCTAAGTTCCTGGCTAATGTTGGTAATGATTACTGAGTGGGAGAAAAAAATAGAAGAAATAGAATCCTACTCATCAAGTAAAGCTGCTGGCACGTATTAATCGCTGCCAGCCTTTTTTCTTTTTATTTAAGCCATAATTTTTTATCCACAGCTATACCATTTGACAATAATTTAAAAAACCTCGGCGAAAAAAAATAATATTTTGTTATTCGCTTGATTTTATTGGGGTTTTTGCTACCATAGTAATGAATTAACTAATACCTCTCCCGCGCCCGGCCCTTCAGGCTAGGGGAAGGGTGGGGGAAACAGGGAGACAACAAAATCATGACAAAGTCAGAACTCCTGCAGGCTCTAGCTGACAAGCTTGGCAAGACCCGCAAAGAAGTCAGCGAGATGTTGGAAGCTATGGTAGCCATGGCTTACAACGAAACTAAAAAGTCCGGTGAATTCACCATTCCTGGACTTGGCAAACTAATTAAGAAAAACCGACCTGCTCGCCAGGGTCGTAACCCGGCAACCGGCGCGACAATTCAAATTCCGGCCAAGACTGTAATTAAATTCCGAGTTTTGAAAGCGGCAAAAGACGCCATATTGTAATTTAGCAATTTTAAAATCCCTCCCGCCGTCAGGCGGTAGGGATTTTAATTTGTAGTTAAACTACTTTTTGATTGGCTAAAATTTCGTTAATTTTATTTAATATCTCTTCCGTGGTAAAGTAGGCCTTTACCATATATGCTTGTACTTGCAAAGCTTTGGTACGCAAAATATCCTTATTACTCCATAAATTGCTTAAAATAATTACAGGGGTATCGGCAACCTTCTTATCCAGGTTTTTACGCAAGGCTTCCAAAACGCCAAAACCATCTATCTCCGGCAGCATTAAATCCAGTAAAACCAAATCAGGTTTCTCTTGAGAAATGAGATCTATTGCCTTTTTGCCGTCTTCGGCGGCATGTACCTCAAAACCGGAAGTAGATAGCTTATGGGTGACTATATCCCTCATAGCGGGATCGTCCTCCACGACCAATATTTTTTTTGCTTGTATTTCGGACATAGATTTGTTGTTTTTAGTATAGCACAGTTTAACAAAATATGCTATAATTAGCAGGGAATTACCTTGTAAGAAATAAAAAATAAATTCCAAAAATCATGGATTTGGACTGTGACAATTTTAACTCTTTAACGGACGATAAAAAACTTAATACCTTAGTCTATCTGGGCACATTGGCAGCCTCTAGTCATAACACTCAACCATGGCTTTTTAAAATAAACGAAAATGGCAAAACTATAGAAGTCTGCGCCAATAACTCGAGGCGACTAAAAGACTCCGATCCTGAGGGCAGGGAACTTTTTCTAAGCTTAGGAGCGGCCACGGAAAATTTAGAACAGGCGATAACGTCATTCGGACTCGATTATGTCTACGAAGAAAAAGACCATTCAACCGAACCGTCGGCTGTTTTTAAGCTGAATAGTCTTCAAAGCCCGAGACTTGACACTTTCAAGCTGAAAGGCATTCTAAATCGGCACTCAAACCGTTACCCGTTTGATCAAAAACCTTTACCTCAATCTTTTATTGATTGGATAAAGTCATTAAATTCTCCTAATATTGAAATTAAACTTATAACAAACTATCAACCTGTCTTAAAAAATAAAATAAACTCCATAGTCTTAAATGCCATTGAGTCTGGTTTTCACGATAAAATATTCACTCGTGAACTCTCTCAGTGGATAAGACCTAGCTTGAAACGCTACCGGGACGGAATGCCCGGTTACAATATTGGCATACCATGGCTTTTCTCGTTAATTATGCCTTGGGCGATACGTTATATTCCCATGGCCGGCATGCAGCGGGCAATGAATAAAAAAATGCTGGATCATTGCTCGGGAATAGCTGTTATTTCTACCAACGGAAATGATCCGGCATCATGGTTTAAAGCCGGCAGAATTTATGAGCGTGTGGCTTTAGAAGCCGAAAGATTCGGGTTAAAGCAAGGGGTCTTTGGCGCTCCCATAGAAATAGGAAGTTTTTACAAGGATTTGCAAAATGAATTATTCACCAAACTAAGACCACAAATGGTATTCCGCCTGGGGGTAACAAAAAAAGTACCACCCAGAAGCCCCAGACTAAATTTGCATTCAGTAATTATTGAAAATTAATTTATGAAGCAAGCTCACTTAACCCTTACAGGGAAAAATTTAAAAATTAGCGACGTTATAGCGTTTTGTGACAACCCTAGCGTAAAAATTAAACTTCACCCAAGCTGCCAATTTGCCATTAAAAAATCACGTAAATTCTTAAACAAGCGGGCAGAAACTGAAATTATATATGGGGTAAATACGGGCTTTGGCCCCATGGCAAACAGAATCATAACCCTCAAGCAGCTAAAAGAATTACAAAACAACCTTATACTCAGCCATGCCTGCGGCATGGGAGAGCCGGTAAGCCAAAAATTTGTCTTAGCCACTATGATTGTCAGGCTTAACACTCTTTTAAAGGGCTTTTCGGGAATAACTTGGGAATTAGCGGAATTTTACGCCCGATTAATAAACCTTAGAATCATCCCCCTAGTACCCGAACATGGCGCCGTAGGAACAAGTGGGGACTTAGTTCAACTATCCCATATTGCCTTGGCATTTTTAGGAAAAGGCCGAGTTTTTTTTGAAAATACCATTACTCCGGCTAAAAAAATATTCTCGAAATTAAAAATTAAACCGCATATTCTTCAATCCAAAGAAGGACTGGCACTCATTAATGGCACTTCGTTCATGACTGGTGTCAGTGTTCACGCTTTAAACCTTTCTCAAAAATTAATCCAGCTCGCGACCATAACTAGCAGCTGGTCGCTGGAAGTTTGCGGCGCTTTCAATGACAGTATAGATCCTTTTCTGTCCTTAGCCAGACCGCACGGGGGTCAAAGGCATATTTCCACAAATATGCGCAACATTTTAAAAACTTCCAAGCTCCTAAAAAACCGCCAAAATAGCTTAGCACAAGTGCATTTGGAAGATCATATCCAAGCAATGGACCATGCTATTCAAGAAGTGTATTCCCTACGCTGCGCGAGTCAAATTTTAGGCCCGATTTTAGATACGATAGAAAATGCCAAAAAAATAACCGAGATAGAAATGAACTCGGCTACAGACAACCCATTGGTCGACTTAAAAGGCGAAAAATTTGTCCATGGCGGAAATTTTCACGGAGATTATATTTCGGCAGCAATAGACAACTTAAAAGCGTCGATTGTTAAATTAACCATTCTGTCTGAACGAAGAATAAACTTTTTTCTAAACCCAAATATACAAAAAAATTGGACTCCTTTTTTGAACTTGCATACACCCGGGCTCACATTGGCACTCCAAGGTTTGCAATTTGTAGCGACCTCCACCACAGCTTTGAGTCAGTCGATGGCTTACCCTCATCACCTGCACTCCATATCAACCAATGGCGACAACCAGGATGTAGTAAGTATGGGCGCGGACGGAGCATTGTTGGCATCCAAAGTAATTGAAAATGCTTTTGTTGTTTTGAGTATTGAAGTTTTCTGTTTAGCGCAAGCTACAGATCTTCTAAGCATAAAGTCTTCGTTATCTGAAACAACCCGAAAGCTCTATAGCGAGGTGAGGTCATTTATTCCCAAAGTCCTTCAAGACAGACCCCTGAGTGAGGAACTAAACCAGCTCGTCGAATATTTAAAAGAACGGGACAATATTATTTCAAATTCATGAAGCCTAAAATTTTTAAGCAAAAGCCTTCGGGACTTACGGTGAACCGATCTGTCGACGCATATAACAGCACATTGCGCGAATTATTTTTTCTTGATTACCCAGGCATAAAAATTCAAAATTCGGAATATGAGTCTCTGTTCCAATCCTGGAAAACAAAAACAATAGTACCAAAAATATGGCTATATTACCCAAGCAAAAAAACGCTAATTGCGACAGTGGGAGAAAACGAATTTTTTAAGCTCCGTACAGCGAGAAATAAAAATTTAATAACAAGCAAGGAACAAATATCCTATAGGAATCTCTCCGTGGGCATTGCCGGACTATCCGTAGGATCCTCCATACTCTCGGCCCTGGTAATAAGCGGTGGACCAAGAAACATAAAACTGGCGGATTTCGACAGCCTAGAGCTTACCAATTTAAACCGTATTCAAGCAAGCCTGCTCGATATTGGCAGGCCAAAACATGAAATAGCCGCTGAGAGAGTATGGGAATCAGATCCGTTCGCCAAGCTCCAATTATTTTCTCAAGGCATAAACAAAAAAAATATTAATAAATTTTTTCTCGGCACACCACGCCTAAACGTTTTTATAGACGAAATGGATAATATTGAAATGAAGCTGCACAGCCGAATAATGGCCAGGAAGTACAAAATACCGGTACTGATGGCTACCGACAACGGAGACACAGTTACACTGGATGTGGAAAGGTTTGACCAAGAACCCAAAAGAAAATTATTTCATGGAGTTGTTGGCGACATAGAGAAGTTAAATTTTAATAAATTTTCCTACCAGGAATGGCTGGCATTAGCCACGCGTATCGTGGGGCATAAGCATCTAACCCCAAAAATGAGACTTTCACTTCGTAGCATTGGGAAAAACATAGCAGCCGTGCCCCAATTGGGAACAACTGCCATGATGGCTGGATCATCCGTAAGTTTGGCCTTAAGAAAAATTGCAAATAATGAAAAACTGACCTCAGGCAGGTACGTTATTTCATTGGAAAAACATTTTATTGCATCCAAAAAACTGCCGACCAAACCCAATAAATTTAAACATACGATTAAAATCTAATATGGAAGCCCCAAAACACATATTAAGACTCGCGCAACAAGCCTATTTTAAAATTCCCGCATATAGGAAATTCTTAAAATCCAACGGCTGGAAATACAAATCTATAAATTCAAAAAATTTCTTTAAGCTTCCCATTATGGGGAAAAAAACCTATATTAAGGCATTCTCATTCCAAAATTTTTTTCCCGATAAAAAGGTGCCAGAATTCGCGTTTAGCAGCTCCGGTTCATCGGGCGAGCCTACTTTCTGGTTTCGAAATAAGGAACAAGAATTGGCAGGGGCAAAACAGCATGCCGTCGCATTTTCACATACGCTTAAGATTAAACCCGAAAAATCAACTTTAATTATTGTCGCATTTTCAATGGGGGTATGGATAGCCGGCAATTTTACGGCTTCCTGCGCCAGACTTCTAAGACAATCGGGTTGGAATATTACGGTTGTTACTCCGGGCATTGAAATTGCAGATACTTTGCATATTTTAAAAATCATCGCCCCCGAATACGATCAAATCATACTTGCGGGATACCCCAGCTTGGTAGCCGATATCCTGCAAGAAGCGATTGCTAATAGCATATCAATTCCAAGCCAGCTAAGGATTATTACCGCTGGAGACAGTTTTGAAGAAAGCTGGCGCAAAAATATGCTTTCCCGAATTCCAAAGTCAGTCCCTGAACATATTATTAGCATTTATGGTTCGGCAGATGCAGGCATAATTGGCCACGAAACCCCGTTTAGCATTCTACTAAGGCAGGAGCTGTTAAAAAATACAGGTTTAATGCGCTCACTTATACCAGGAAAGCATGCCAAACAGCCAGCTATTTTTCAGTATGATCCCAAACACATATATATTGAATCAATTAATCAGGAGCTACTGTTTAGCGTAAATTCAGCGACACCACTAGTTCGGTACAATATAAACGATCGTGGCATAATAATACAACAAAGCGAAATATATGCTTTACTAAAAAAACATCGCGTCTCAAAAAAGCTGCTTGGGTTGGCAAAAAAATCGGCTTTTCCTATAGTTATTAAATACGGCAGAACAGATGTAGCTGTGACTTTTTATGCCTTAAATATTTATCCCGAGCATATAGATAGCGCCTTAAGGGACAAAAAAATAACTTCGCTAATTAACGGGGGATATAAGGCCTATAGCCAAACCGAGACAAAAACTTTAAATGAAAAACTGATTTTTGAAGTAGAACCTTCAAAAAAATACAGAGGAAATAGACATAGAATTCTTATTCAAAAAACCATAATTAACCACCTTATAAAATTAAATACGGAATTTCGAAAATTGCACTCGACTATCGGAAGAAAATCCTGGCCAGAAATTAAAATAAAAAAAATTACACGTGAGACCACACCGGGCATTCGGGCTTTAATTGGAAAACAGGGGAAAAAGCCAAAACTAATACTAACATAAATGCTTATTTACCAAATTGAATTACCCTTGCTTTTATTCGCGCTGGCGGCTAATTTCAGTTTGCTATACGCGGTTTTTCGCTATGCCCCAAAAGACAAAGCCAGGCTTATATTTTGTTATTTCGTACTTGCCCAATTTTTTTGGGTATCGGCAAATTACTACAATTTTCACGCGCCGAAAGAAACTTTTTTATTAAGTGTCCGCTTTACACTGTTTTTTGCTACTTTTCATGCATTAACTTTCTTTCTTTTTATAAACAGTTTCCATGAAAAATTATATAAATTTTCCAAAAAATTAACTCATTTAGTCTCTTATGCGGCTGTAATGATAGCACTGCTGACTTTAACTCCATATATATTTTCAGAGCTAAAGTACACACCAAGCGGCCTATCTCCATCCATTGGCCCAGGAATGCCGTTTTTTGGACTGTTTATAGCTTTTTGCGTAGGAGCGGGATTTTTTGCTTTGTTGGCCAAATACAAAAAAGCCGAACGCTTACAAAAACTGCAAATTCAATATTTAGGCTTGGGCTTATTTATTACCATTCTGCTCGTAGTGGTATTTAGTTTTTTAAACTTCGTCATTTTTGGCCATACCAGTACGGTAAAATTTGGACACTTGTACACCTTACCTTTTGTTATTTTTACTTCATATGCCATGATCCGTCACCAACTCTTGGATGTAAAGGCAATTGCCGCGGAAATTATGGTTGTTATAATAAATTTGCTCATAGCAGTACAGCTACTTAACTCAACCACACCGGCCCAGTGGCTAATAAACTCTATTCTTTTCGTTAGCGCGCTTTCGGTAGGAATTTTACTAGTCAGAGGAGTGTTAAAGGAAGTTAATCAACGCCACCAATTGGAAATTTTAAGCACTCAACTCTCTTTGGCTAATAATAAATTAAAAACCCTCGATCAAGCCAGGGCGGAATTTATTTCAATTGCCAGCCACCAGCTTCGCACGCCTCCAGCGACTGTAAAATGGTATTTGGCCGCGGTTCTGGCGGGGGACTTCGGACAACTAAGCGAAGACCTTAAGACCCCGGTAAAAAAAGCTTTCGATACAAACAACCATCTTATTTCACTCATAGAAGACATGCTAAACGTATCCCGCATTGAGCGCGGAAAAATGGAGTTTATGTTCGAAGAAACAGACGTGGAAGCCTTAGCCGGGACTGCTTATGACCAGCTAATACCTATGTCGATAGAAAAAAAATTGGAATTTACATATAAATCGCCCAGTGAAAAATTGCCAAAAATTATGGCAGACAAAGAAAAACTTGGCCAAGTTATGAATAACCTAATGGACAATGCCATTAAATATACTAAGGCCGGCATGGTCTCTGTTAGCATTTTCCGCAATGGGGATGCTATTCAATTTCAGGTTACCGACACGGGCAAGGGAATTCCCACCGGGCATTTCGAAGAAATATTTGAAAAATTTACCAGGGGAAAGGAATCCATTAAACAGTCCGCGGGTTTGGGTTTAGGCCTGTATGTCGCCAAGGTTATAATAGACCAGCATAAGGGAAAAATTTGGGCCGAAAGTGAAGGAGAAAACAAAGGTTCGACTTTTATTTTCCAATTACCCATTCATAACCAACTCACCAAAACAACCCTGCTTGACCTAACGCAATAAACTGCCTAATTTTAAACGCTTAAACAAAATTTCTTTAACTCCAACCTATTTTTACATAAAAATGAAAGTATGCTATGCTATAAATGAACTTAAACGATTGTGTAAAATCTATACCAATCCGTTATGAAATCCTTCTTCAAGCTTATAAAGCTTGAAACAAAAAAACAATTTGAAATTATAGATATAACCGAGCAAATAAAAAATATTGTCCAACTAGCGGACATATCAAATGGAATTTGCCTGGTTTTTTCACCGCATACCACGGCTGCTGTTCGTATTAACCACAACGAACCTCTGCTAATGCAAGATATTATGAAAACCCTTTACCGCTTGGCTCCGGTAGATATTAGCTATAGCCACGACTTATTTGAAGTGAGACAAAATATAGCACCAAATGAAAGAAGCAACGGTCATGCACATGTCAAAGCCTTTCTTTTAGGTTCTTCGGAAAATCTAATCATTGAGAATGAAAAACTTCAAATAGGGGATAAGCAAAGTGTTTTTTTTATAGAGCTGGACGGTGGCAGAAACAGACAAATTTACGTTAAAATTTTAGGGGAATAAATATAATAATTTTTTCGACAAAACAAAAGCGACAATTCACAATAAAATAAAGCGAGGCAACGCCAGAAAGGCAGGTCGATCCCGCTTTTACAAAGGTTTTTCAACTTATTTAGAAAGGAGTATATAAAAATGGAAAACACAACATACCAAATGACGGTTATTACCTCCCTTGAAGAATTGTACCGTAAAACCATTGGCTATGTGCCAAATTTGGTTGCCGCCATTATTGTAGTAATTATTGGCTGGCTAATTGCAATATTTTTGAGCAAGGCTGTTCAAAAACTGCTGGAAATGATACGCATAGATCAACTGGCGGAATCTTTGGGCATGAAAACTCTGTCCATGCGTGTCGGCCGGGATTTAAGCTTGTCCAAATTTGGCGGCTGGCTTATTAAATGGTTTTTCTTTTTAGGAAGTTTTTTCGCGGCCGCGGAAATTTTGGGTCTAGAGCAAATTAGCAGTTTTCTCTACAATGATGTGCTTGGATACGCGGGCGCAGTGGTTATGGCAATGGCCATACTTCTCCTTGGAATGCTGGCGGCAGACTTCTTTTCAGGCCTCGTGACCAGCGTTGTCAGAGCAAGCGGACTAAAGACAGCTACGGCTCTTGGAACCATTACTCGCTGGGCTATTGTAATTTTTTCCGTAATTGCGGCTTTGGCTCAATTGCGCATAGCCACTGCCTTCTTACAAGACCTGTTTAGGGCTATTGTCGCCATGCTTGCCATTGCCGGAGGCATTGCCTTTGGTTTAGGAGGCAAGGATCATGCAAAAAAGGCCTTAGATAGCATTGAAGAAGACCTTAGTCAAAAATCGTAAAAAATAAAAAACCGTCCCGCCGGCGGCGGGACGGTTTTTTATTTTGCTTATTTATGCTACCATAGCAACATGCAAATAAATAACATACCGCCGCAAAAATCTGAAATCACTTCAAAATTTACCCTCCGCAATATAATAATTTTTATTATATTTATAGGCGCGATTGTTTTTATTGGCATAACTTTTAAAAAACTAACTGAAAAACGAAAAGAAAATAGCGCGGTTAAAATAGTCGAGAAATTACCGGAACGGAATATTACAATAAAGGAAGGCTGGAAAATGACAGACATTGCCGAATATCTGGAAAAGGAAGGTATTGTAAAAAAAGAAATATTCCTAAAAACGGCCAATGATTTTTCTACAAAGGACTACCCAAACGTTCATTCACGGCCCAAAGGAGCAACTTTGGAAGGCTATTTATTCCCGGATACCTATAGAATTTTTGACTACCGCCAGTCTGTAAAAACAGTCGACTCAACCGACATTAGCCGCGAAATACTAACTAAACTGCTGGATAATTTTTCGAAAAAACTTACCAATGAAATTATTCTGGCAACAAAGCAGCGCGGCCTAACTATACACGAGTTAGTCACTATTGCGTCTATTGTAGAAAGGGAGACCGGCAGAAATGCCATTTCCGAAGAACAAAAAAAATCTCTACTGGAAGAGCGGAAAATAGTGTCCGGTATTTTTTATAACCGCCTCGAAATAGGCATGCCGATTCAAAGCGACGCAACGGTAAATTTTGCGACAGGAAAAAATTTACCTTCACCCACGTTGGAAGATTTGGAAATAAATTCACCGTATAACACTTACAAATTCAAAGGCCTGCCTCCCGGACCCATAAGCAACCCTTCTTCAATGTCTTTGGAAGCCGTCGCTTTTCCCACCGCTACGAATTATTTTTTCTTTTTGCACGAGCAAACAACCGGCAAACCCATTTACTCCAAAACTTTTGAAGAACACGTTAAAAATAAATTTATATACCTTAAATGACCCGTTTTCACAATTATGACCAAAAATATTTTTACTCTAAACGGGAACTCTTAAATTCTCTATACCCATTTAAAAAGTCTAAAATCCTGGTTTCTTTTTTACCCTCCAGTTGGAGGGTATTTATTTGCAAAAAAGTATTCTGCGCGCACGCCACCACGCCGCCTTCCAGTACCCGGCCCGGATCCGATGGTGCGCCCTCGTAATCTATTGGCATGCATTCTATTATCTTTAATACTTTCCCATCCCACTTAGTCCAAATTCCCGGCCAAGGGTAAAACGCGCGAAATTGGTTATAAATTTCGCCCGCAGGTTTATTCCAGTCAACTTTGCCATGAGCTTTATCTATACGCTCCGTGTGCGTCGCCAGAGTGTCATCCTGGGGTTTTGCAATGATTGTGCCCGATGTGTAGCCGTCAATCGTCGGGATTATTAATTCGGCAGACGCAAAGGCCAATTTTTGGGACAAACTGATGCTGTTATCATCCGCATCAATCGCCATTTGCTTCTGGGCTAAAACCGGCCCGTGATCTACCTGCTCGTCCAAAATAAATATAGAAGTTCCCGTTTCTTTTTCGCCATTTAATATGGCCGATTGAATAGGGGAGGGGCCGCGGTATTTTGGTAACTGAGAGAAATGGACGTTTATGGTCTTAAATTTCGGCATATTGATTATCTCCAAAGGCAATATTTTGCCGTAAGAGACAACCACAAATATTTCCGCGTCCAAATTCTGCA
>CAZPRQ010000027.1:0-17040 GCA_964589415.1 uncultured Candidatus Saccharibacteria bacterium | reverse complement strand
CTTTGGATAACCTGGAAAGCTATAAACGGAGTATATTAGGTACTCGTTAAGAGCATGGTTTAGGCAAGCGCGCGAGTAGTAAAAAAATAAAAGTTGCTATAATTTGCAAATTCTTTTATAATGATATAAAAGGTTCCGTTTTGAAACAAAAGTAAATTCCGCGTTTGCGGTAGGAGAGTATATATGATTACAGAACAATCGGAGGCAAAAAAATCATTGTATATTTTTTTGTCTTCCATGTTAGGGGCGATGTTATTCCTTATTTTGCATCGACTTATTGTCATTGGTTATGCTTTTTTAATTGATTCCAATTATGAAAAGTATGGTCTTGGTTTAAGCATGCTGGAGTGGACAGCCCTGGATTATATTACTTTAATGCTTTCCTTATTGTTAGGGGCTTGGTATGGCGTGTGGCTTGGGATTTACTGGTATCGCGTGGTGTATGAGGAAGGTGCTCATGGCGGGGCAGTTGAACATTTTTTGTGTCGATTTTGGCCTCCTAAAGATCAAGCGGCAAAATTGCGCGGCAAAATTGCTTCAGTAGCGGAGCAAATTGAAAACGAAGCCGGCCAGATAAGAAATATGGCAGTGCAGGTTCCGACAGTGTCTAAAGCTGTAAGTTCTATGGCGGTAAAGCGTAAAGTTATTCGAAAAAGAAATGTCAAAACAGCCTAAATATTCATATGACGTTTAAAAGCCTCTTTTCAACCCTAATAGTATTATGGGTATTATTGGCTGTTATTAAGTTTGCATTTTTCCGTTTTTTTAATTTGGACGCGTTGCTGCTTAAAATAATTTTTGGGGCTTTGGTTTTTGCAGTCTCTGAAATATTAACCAGGCGGCTCGGCACCTTAAATTTTTTGGAGGCAATGCTCGTTTCCGGCTTGTATGCCATAACTTACTTCGCGTTAGACTTTATTGTTCTAAGTTATATATTTGGCACCACAATATATGCCAGCGGCATGTACTGGATAAGCTACTTTCTTTTGGTAATTTCTATTTTCTTTTTTCATAAAAAAAGGCATGTGGAAATTCGCAAGCAGCTCCACCAGCAGCACGGGCATCATTAGCAAGTATTCATTCATTACCGCCATATTGGCGGTTTTTTTTGCAGATTAGAGTGAAGAAAAAATGCTAAAAATGGGTATTCATTAAATTTTTATAATTGATTTCCCATCCTTTTCAGAAATAGGTGGATAATTTTTATTGACATTCTAATAAGATAGAGTAATATATGTTTTATGGTTAAATTTAAAGAGGGTAAATTTAAAACCCATTATCAAATAACTGTAAATGCATCTCGATCGTTTTCTCGAGTTCAGGTTATTGAGTTAATGTATAAATGGGTTAGGGGAGTAAATATTCCCATCTTGCCGCCAATTTCATCTGAAGTGTTAATTGTTCAGACCAGCGAAGGTTATAGCGTTAGTATTAGAGGAGTATCTCGTTTAAATCCCAATGCTGTAAGTTTTGCCGAAAAATCATTGAAAGATTTCTTGGCATTTACTTTATAGTTGTCGTAGTTGCTGCGCTGGATAACACCCAGCGTTTTTTATTTATTTTGTTTAAAACGTATCTTTTTTTCACATATGTGAAAAAAAGAAACGAATTACGAATAGAGGTGTGGAAAACGGGGTTGCCAAATGGTAAACGATCGTATACCATATAAATATCCTTAATTTTGTATCTTACCCTTGGCGGCGAGAGAAAATGCCTTTGTTTCCATTGAAGTATTTCTATAGGTTGTGCAATTTTAAATTTTTTTATTTTTAAATTCTTGCTATGCTTCCCATAATCGCGCATCTGGATATGAATAGTTATTTTGCTTCGGTTGAGCAGCAGGATAATTTTGCCTGGCGAGGTAGGCCGGTTGGGGTATGCGAACATTTGGGCGGCATTTTAATCGCGGCTTCGCGGGAAGCTAAGCTATGGGGTATTGGTACAGGCACGCCGGTGTGGGAAGCAAAAAAAATCTACCCCAAAATTTTACTTACTCATACTCACCCACAACGTTACCGCCTGTATCATGACAGGTTCGTTAAACTGGTTTCGGACTATACCGACCGCGTGGAAGCCTATAGCATAGACGAAGTATTTATAGACCTTACCAAAGCTTGCAATATTCGGGCGGAAGCCAAAAGTTTAAAATTAGAGCGGCCGGCGACAAACTTAAATTTTGTTTCTGTAAATCCATACCAGGAAGCAGTAAAAATAGTCTTGGAAATTAAGCGGCGCATGAAAAAGGAAGTAGGCGACTGGCTTACCGTAAGCGCCGGGGTGGCGCCCACAAAGCTGTTGGCTAAAATTGGCTCTGACATGCAAAAGCCGGATGGGCTAACGCTAGTTACAAGTTTAAAGGTACAAGTCCAAAGTTATAAGGCAGAGTATAATATTTTGCAGTATTCCACGGAGGAGCTATACAGCGTGCTTAAACTTACAGATATTCCGGGTATAGGGGAGCGGCAGGAAAAGCGTTTGAATGTTTTGGGTATACGAACGCTTATTGATTTGCGAAATTATCCCGAAAGCAAGCTTGTTGCCCAGTTCGGCATTTTAGGCAAGCATTTGCATAGCATGGGTCAATTGGAAGGCAGCTGGCAGCCAAATGTTTACCAAAGCCAAGATATTAAATCTATTGGCCACGCGTATACGGTACCCAAAGAATTTCGGGAAAAAAAGTTTTTTGCCCCGGTGCTATATAAATTGAGCGAAATGGTGGCTCGCCGACTGCGCGCGCAAAAATTGGCGGGCAGCACATTGCATTTTTACCTTCATAGCGGCGATGGAATATTTTTTGGAAAATCCAAGCGCTTGGGGTATTTTGTGGAGGACGGCCGGGAAATTTTTTTGGAAAGCCTGAAAATTTATGAACAGTTAGCCTTAAATGAAGGGCCTGCAAAATTTGTAACTTTTAAGTTCGTTGGAGTTACAGTTTCAGGGCTTAGTAATATAACCGGCCAACAGAGTTTGTTTGAACAAGATGGGCGGGTAAAACGAGCGGTTGCCGCCTTAGATATTATAAATAAAAAATATGGCGATTTTACCATTTGCCGAGTGCCTGTTAGCCAGGCAGGCGGAATTTTTCAGGATTCCATTGGTTTTGGCCGAATAAAAGAAAGGGTAAGATTGGCCAGTTTTAGTTAGCGGGAAATTATAATTTTTTTTCAAAATCGAATTTGAAATTTAAAACATTTTCCGCCTCTTCTAAGAGTTTCATTTTTCCATCTTCATTTAGATTTAAGCCGTTAACTATTCTGAATATTTCATCCTGCACGACCTTGCCTGTTTTTTTATAGCCGGCAGAGGTGGATTTTATTTCCCTGTGTCCCGGGACAATCGCATCGTCGTTATTTTCCGGTATGTAACTTACGGTTTCTTCCCATTCGAGCTTTAAACTGGATGGGGACTTTTTCCAGCAATAATCCTTTTCTTCTTTAACGGAAATCATCTTTACAATGTTTATTCTTCTGCCGAGCAATTTTCCCAAATTTTTAACATTGACAGCTTCTCTTCCCAGCCACGGGCCGGGATCGGTGGTAAAAATTTTTCCGCCTGGCAGATCTATTTTTACTATCCCGCCGTATAATTTTTTCGCCATGTATTTAAGCGTTTCAATGGCCCCGGCAGGGCTTTTAGTGCCAAATGCCAGCGAAATTGTTGTCCAAATTGGCAAAGCGTCATCCGGCAGCCTTTCCGGGGCAAATTGCCAGGTAAGCCTTGGTTGGTGGGGGCTGGTTGTTTCTACAAACAGTGCGTTGCCGTCAAAACGGTCTTTTTCCAGCGCTGGCCTGACTTGAATATTCAGATTTATTTTTTTCTTTGTTTCCTCATCTGCTTCTTCTTTTCTGGCCTTTTCCCATTCTTTTATTTTTATTTCAGCTTCCTGCTCGGTTAAGCCGGCGGTATTTAGACTTTCTTGGCCGTATTGCTTAAGCTTTTTCAGTCTTTGTTCTAAAATTTTTAGGTTTTCTTTGCAAGTGGAAACAACGGAATTAAACAGGCTTGGTAAATCTTTAGCTTCTAAAATGTCCTGGTTTTGGAAGCAGGCCGAACCGGCAAAAATAAAATCTCTAAGTGTGGATTTAACTTTTCCCAGTGATTTTAATTTTTCCAAGGTTTCCGAACTTCTTTTTTTATTCTCTTCGTAACTAAGTTTTTTTTCGGTCTTTTGAGTGGTTAAGTTGCCGCTCTTGTCCTTGTAAAGCTCACTATGATTTAGCAGAGCGAGTCTGCCTTGCCATTGGGTTATTTGGCTGTCTAATATATTTTCCAAATATGTTTGTATACTGTTCCAATCTTCAAATATGGTGTCTTTATCCGGGTTTTCCGCTAAAAACTGTTGCCATTGGTTAGCAAAAGTTTCCAGATTAAGCCCGCCTTTAAAATGTATGAGCGACATGGTTATTTCCCGCGCGTATTCCTCAGTGCGCCGGTAGTCCATAATTGCCGAGGCTTGCTCGTAATCTTCAATTTCGGCTTTTTTACCGACTAGGCCTGTTATGCGCGCCGCTTCGTGCGCTGCTTCGTGTAAAGGATATAGGCTGTCTCCCAATTGGTTATTTTCTAACTTATTCATTTAATGTGAAAATATGAATTAAATAGCATCGCATTTAGTATTAATAATATAATAACATTGCCAGTTTTGCTTAGCAACCAACAAAACGAAGCAAAAAAGTTTATAATTTTACCTATTATGTGTTATAATATAGGCATACAAAAAAGCTTTTGAAACAAATACTCTAGGGAATAATTTAAGGGCGGGGGAGGCGGCCTTTATGGAAGGATTTTTATAATATGTCAGAGCAAGAGGAATACAAAAAAATGCTTACGGATTTAATCCAAAAGCAAATGGTGGTGCTTGGTCCCAACATTGCTTTGGATAAAGCCAAAAAGGTGCCCGGGCTAAATGTAACCGACGACGGTACGGTTTTGGATATGGATGGCGACCCTCAAATGGTACTTAAGGGGGTTGCTAACGAATATATGGCTCTTTCCGGCCAAATAGCGCAAATGACGCTTAATACGCTATTGGAGAAGTACCCGCAGGTCAAAGGGATTTGATATCCACTGATCACTAATAGTACAGATACACAGATTGTATAAATACAAAACAAAATTTTACTTAAAATAAATGTCTTAGCAATACTTATATTCCGACGAGACATATAAGATTATTCATTCACTTTATGAAGTGTATAACGAATTAGGTTTCGGTTACCAGGAAAAATACTACTGTAGGGCTTTAAGTATTAAGCTAAAGGAATTAGATTTTTTGGTGCAAGAACAAGTTCCTGCAGAACTGAAAATATCCGGAAAGAGTATTGGAAGGTATTTTTTGGACTTCTTAACAAACAATAAAATTATTTTAGAAATAAAAGTTGCAGATGGGGTGTATCACAGTCATGTTCGTCAAGTAATTGCTTATTTAACTGCTCATAATTTGCATGTCGGTTTAATTGGGGTTTTTAGTCCAAAAGGAATGCTTGTAAAGCGCTTAGTCAACTGATGCACGATCTGTGTATTAGTGCAATCTGTGATCTGTGGATATATGATTATAAATATTCTTCTAGTAGTAGATTTTGTTATGCTTGCGGTTGTTGTTACCGCTTATGTTAAGTATTCCTTAAGGGAACGGCGGTATTTGGCCAGCGAAGCTGACCGCAGTTTGGAGTTGCAACAAAAAATTTATCAAGCCCAGGTTTTAAAGGAAATAAACGAGCGTATTGGCTATAGCCTGGATACGAATAAGATTGTAGAAATAATTACCAGCAGCCTGGGAAATCTTTTAGATTATGATACGGTTTCGTACATGGTGCTCGAAGACAGCGGGAAGGTTGTTTTTAAATGTCATGTGGAAAATACGGTAAACCATGAATTCGTTAACCAGGTTAAAGAAAAAATGCTGCTTTCTTACGCCGCAATTTTAGACCGTCAAATAATTCCCGAGCATGTGGATGAAAGTATAACCGGCAATATTTTAGACGACAGCTTATCCGTGCAGGTGGAATCCTTTTTCAACCTACCGGTGGTAATTTCGGAAAAACTTATTGGCATTATTAACGTTGCCAGCAGCGAAAAAGGCAGGTACGGCGAGGAGCAGGCTTCCATTTTATATACCATTACCAACCAAGCGGCCATGGCCGTATCTAAGTTGCAGGGAGTTTTAGAGAGTGAAAAAGACAAGCTCGCGGCGGTTATTTATTCCATGGCCGACGGCGTGTTTATGGCAAATTTGCAGAACGAACTTTTGGTTTATAATCCGGCCTTAAAAACCATATTGCAATTGGAGCAGGAAAAAGAAGTGTCTATGTATGACGTGGTAGACGCGTTGGCCGGCAAAATAGACATTCGAACCAAGTTTGAACAGGCAATTAAGGAAGACAGGCCTATTCAATTGCCGGAAGTGTTTTTAAAGGATAAAGCTCTGGAAGTTACCATTAGCCCGGTAAAAAGCAAATATGGAGAAAAAATGGGGGCTACCGTTGTGGTTCATGATATTACTACGGAAAAATCTTTGGAAAAACTGCAGCAGGAATTTACGGCAATGATGGTTCATGAATTAAGGGCTCCTTTAACGGCTGTGCGGTGGTCTTCGGAAAGCCTGTTAAAAAATTTGGCTCAGGCCCAAGGGAGCGACCTTGTTAAGGCGAAAGACACGGTAGTTACCATAGAACAAGCTTCCAACAATATGCTGGAGCTTGTCAACGATTTGCTGGATTCGGCAAAAATTGAATCGGGAAAATTTGAATTAAATATACAGGAGTACGACTTGGTAGATGTCATAAAGGAGCAAATAAATATTTTTAGGCAGCAGGCGGATGTTAAACATTTAACCATGGGGTCTACCTCACCGGAGAAAATTCCCTTAAAATTTGACCGTGTGCGTGTTTCCCAGGTGCTGGGCAACCTTATTAGCAATGCCATAAAATATACCGATGCGGGACAAATTCATGTGGACGCGCAGGTGCGCCCGGAAGAAAAAAAAGTCGTTGTTTCAATTAAAGATTCGGGCATAGGAGTAGCCAGGGAAGATTTAAACCAGCTGTTTTCCAAGTTTAAGCAGTTAAAGAGCACAGACCGCGCCCGAAAAGGCACGGGTCTGGGGCTTGTAGTTTCCAAAGGAATTATTGAGGCGCATGGCGGAAAAATTTGGGGCGAAAGCGCCGGGGAAAATATGGGCTCGACTTTTTGTTTTTCTTTACCCATGAGTTAGTTAATAAGCTGATAAGTTTAGATGATTATTTGCAAAAATAACAAAAACCCCTTAATATTCAATTAGATTTATATATTTAACATAAAAGTATGGCCAAAATTGTAGTTGCCGAAGATGACAAACTAATTTCCGGCTCATTGTGCGACGCACTTGCCACTAGCGGTTATGAGCCGTACCCGGCTTACGACGGTGAGGAAGCCGTGTCCAAAGTAAAAGAAGTTAAGCCGGATTTGCTCCTTTTGGATATTATGATGCCAAAACTGGACGGCATTTCCGTCTTGTGGGAATTAAAGGCCAATCCTGAAACGGCTAAAACCCCGGTAATAGTACTTACGAATATTGGGGACGTGGATACTATAAGTAAAATTGTGGAGGCCGGAGCCACGGATTATTTGTTAAAATCCGACCAGTCAATAGACGAAATAATTACCAAGGTTAAAGAAGTCCTGGGCCGTACGGTCCAGTTGGGATAGGCGACTCACTTATGAAAATTGCCCTCAAAGACAATGAAAAATTTGTGCTTCGTTTCGACAAGGGAGAAGAAGTTATTGCAGGCATTGCCAGTTTTATGAAAGAGCATGGCGTTTATGCCTGCTTTTTTTCCGCAATTGGTTCTGCCGCGGAGGTGGAGCTGGGGTATTATAATTCTTTTTTAAAGGAGTATCGCCATAAGCCATTTGTGGAAAATTTAGAAGTTATTTCGCTTAATGGCAACGGTGCCACAAATGGCGACCAGCCGGTGTTGCACGCTCATGGTTTGCTTGGAAGGACAGATTTTTCCACATTTGGCGGACATGTTTTCCGGCTTGTGGTGCTGGCTACCTGCGAAGTCACGCTAACTGTAATGCAGGGCCGCCTTGAGCGTTCAAAAAATGAAGATTTTAATTTAAATTTATTGGCTTAATTTTATGCAAAAATCTCAAAATGAAGCGG
Organism: uncultured Candidatus Saccharibacteria bacterium; assembly: GCA_964589415.1. Taxonomy (GTDB): domain Bacteria; phylum Patescibacteriota; class Doudnabacteria; order UBA920; family UBA920; genus CAZPRQ01. Next base: position 8,894 of record CAZPRQ010000027.1, on the reverse strand, counting down.
TTGAAAATTCAGGCAATGTTCCCATAAAGACCAAAAGAAATTTTGAACCCTATTATTTTTGGGTTATTATTGTGGCTGCCACGGCGATGACCATAGCCACGCTAATTTTGCTTATGAATTTTAAAAGCCAGCAAGACGTAATTTCAGCCGAAATGAACATGATTCCCAGCGGTACATCGGTTTCCAGGCAGTCCTTGAACAATACTGCCGCATTGGAAATCGTAAAGACAGCAAAAAAACTTCAGTTTTGTCCTGACGAGCTAATAGACGACCGTATGCCAAGGGTTACTGACGGCGAACAATTCAACAATGCGTTGCCGAGTAAATATTATATTTATAAGGGCATCCGTAGGGAAATAGCCGAGTTTGACGCAGATTGGGTTTTAGAAAATTGTAAAGTTAAGACCGAGATAGTATATTAGGCCTATGGACGTTTTATCCCACGGTTTGTGGGGAAATATATTTGTATATAAAAAGCTGAAGAATGAGCCAAAACAGCGGTGGTTGGCAGTGGTTTTTGGTATGTTGCCGGATATTATTCCTTTCGCACCATCTTTTATTTACACAATTTTGTCCAGGCAGGAATTTATGTCCATATTTCTAAGTTCGCATTGGACAGTAAGGTTTGCCGCAGAAGCTTACAATTATACGCATTCTTTGGTAATTTTTTCACTCGTGGCCTCGGCTGTTTTTTTACTGAAAAGAGGAAAATTTTATTGGCCTTTATTGGCATGGGGTATACATATTTTAATGGATATTCCTACGCATCCGGATTTTTACCAAACCCCATTTTTGTTCCCGCTTTCCGAATACAAAGTAACTTTTGGCGCTTCATGGGCAGCGTGGTGGATTTTTATACCAAATTGGACACTAATTATTTTATGGTATGCCTGGTGGTACTTTAAAGGCAGGCGTAAAGCGTAAAATGGCTCTACAGAGCCGGTTTTATGTTATAGCCCATAATATTCGGTCATTGTACAACGTCGGCTCCATATTTCGGACAGCCGATGCTTTTGGAGTAACAAAAATATTTTTAACCGGCTATACCGGCAGGCCGGATTCTTATGTGCATGAAAATAAAATAGGCAAAGTGGCGCTGGGAGCGGAAAAATTTGTGCCTTGGGAATACCAGAAGTCAGCCGCGAAATTATTGAAAGATTTAAAATTGAAAAATAAAAAGATTCAGATAGTGGCTTTGGAAAACAACGTAAAATCCGTGAAAATAACAAAATTTAAACCCAAGTTTCCACTGGCTTTGGTTTTGGGGGAGGAGAGGCAGGGAGTGAATAAATCTATAATCAAGCTTTGCGATAAAGTGGTGGAAATTCCCATGTTCGGCAAAAAAGAAAGTTTAAACGTTTCCGTCGCCTTTGGCATTGCCGCTTATGCTATGATAGGGAAGAAGGAATTTTAGGCTTAAATAGTATTATTTAAATCATTATTTGCATAAAGTACGCTTTTATGGTGAAGTGTTATATATTTACCGAATAAAATAAGAAAAGAAAATAAAACAGTGGATATGTAAGGTGTAACTGTTAGAAAAAAAGTTAATAAATGCTAAAAATACCGCAGAGAATGCGGTATTTTATATTATTTTAATATGTTTTGACCAATGGTATTAAGTGGTTTATAATAACCAAGTAATGGAAAAAAGTGGATACAAGTGGGGATAAGTGGAGTATTTTGTGGATATTCCATGCCTATGCGTCGCCCCATCTAGCAGCCCTAAAAAGTCTCCCTTTTAATGCCCTAGGGCGCATAGGTTTAGTTTAATAATTTTTTAGAACAATATGTTTATTGGCGAGTACCAAGCCACAATAGATGAAAAAGGAAGGATCTCCATTCCCGCAAAATTTAGATCCCAGCTTTCCGAAAAAGTCGTGGTTACCAGAGGGCTTGATAACTCACTGTTTTTATATACTTTGGAAGAATGGAAAAAGTTAGCAGAAAAACTTTCTACTCTCCCAATTGCCACGGCCAATACCAGAGCCTTTTCCCGTTTAATGCTGGCCGGAGCCATGGACTGCGATTTGGACAAGCAGGGGAGAATAGTGTTGCCCGGGTATTTGAAGGAATTTTCCAAACTTCAGAAAAAAATTGTTTTTGCCGGACTCTATAACCGCATTGAAGTATGGAGTGAAGAATTGTGGGAAGCGTATAAGCGCCAGACGGAAAGTGCCAGCAATGAGATTGCGGAACAACTGGGAACGCTGGGAGTTTAGATAATTAAGCAAAATTGAACCATTCTTCGCCCTTCGCCTAACCTTCGCCAAGTCTTAGGTTGGTAAGCAAGGCCTCGAAGGATAAACATGATTAAATAAAATTAAGTATAATTTACTGCAGAAATTTTTGGTCAATTTTAATTTATTTTTACTTAATTTAAAATCATGGTCTATTCCCATATTCCCGTATTGCTTAAAGAGGTTATAGAATTGCTTGCTCTAAAAGTTGGAGATAACGCAATAGACGCAACACTCGGCGGCGGCGGCTACACTAAGGCTATATTGGAAATAGTGGGGCCTGGCGGAAAAGTTTTGGCAATAGATTTAGACCCCGCCGCGCATGAAAATTTTTCCCCGGCACGCGGCAAAAGCCAAATCCCTGAAAATTTAATCCTACATCATGGCAATTTTAAAAACATAGATGAGATAACCGTTCATAACCATTTTTTCGGCGTTCAAGCCATTGTTGCCGATATTGGCTTTTCCAGCTACCAGCTTGACCAAAGCGAACGCGGTATAAGCTTTCAGAACAAAGAATTGTTGGATATGCGTTTTGACCAGAAAAGTACGCAAACAGATGCCAGGTTTATGTTAAATGTTTGGGACGCAAAGAGACTAGAGAAAATATTTTCTGAATTTGGGGAAGAAAAATACAGTCGTGCGATTGCGAATAAAATAGTCGATTACAGAATTAATAATGGGGAAATACAATATACCACCGAGCTGCATCAAATAGTGCAAGACGCGCTGCCAAAACCGGTGAGGCATAAGGCAGACGACAGTGCCAGGAGAATTTTTCAGGCTTTAAGGATAGCGGTGAATAATGAGTTGGATAATCTGCGGGAGTTTTTGCCTAAGGCCTTCAACATTCTAACGCCTAGCGGCAGGCTGGCTGTGGTGAGCTTCCATTCTTTAGAAGATAGGATCGTCAAGCAATATTTTCAATCATTAAGTCGGGGGTGTGTTTGTCCCATAGATTTTCCACAATGCCTATGTGGTAAAATGCCCCAGGCAAAAGTGCTGACAAAAAAACCCATAACCGCAAGTGAAGAAGAATTGGCCGTAAACCCGCGCAGTAGGCCGGCCAAGCTTAGAGTGATACAAAAGATTTAAAATAAAAACAAACATTAATAGTATCTTAAATAAAATATGTTAAAAGCCCTTGCTTTATTTGGCCGTTCGTCTTCTTCTCCCGTACGTTTTCAGCAAAAGTATAATTTTCAACCGCTTTCGCCGGTTGCGTTAGCATTGGGTATTTGCCTGTCTTTGGCTGTTTTTGGGTTAGCAATTTCATATTTATTTGGAGCAAATAGCTATTCTGCGGAAGGATATGCCATTAAGCATTTGCAAAATTCCATATCTGAACTAAGCCAGGAAAATAAAAAACTTTCCTTAAAAATGTCGCAACAGTCTTCTATTGCAGTGGTTCAGGCAAAACTTGTAAGTTCGGACTTTGTGCCGGTTGGACATACGAAATTTGTACAGGAACAATATTTTACCCAGAGATAAAGGCGGTATATCCTTTAGTGCAATGCGGAAATGGTAAAGCGCTCAAAAACTTCCACGGAAATATTTGAAACTCGCAGCCGTATTTTGGCGGGTTTTTTGGTATTATGCGTGCTTGGAATATTGTTTAGGCTCATGTATTTGCAAGTTTGGGATGGCGCTAGCGCTAAAACATTGGCACAAGAGCAGCACAGCGTTTACCGTAAGCTCTTGCCTTCCAGAGGTGAAATAATTATTACCGGGCGGGAATCTAACCAGGGGTATCCGGTAGCGACAACAGTTAAAAAATATTTGGTTTATGCCGTGCCGGGCGAGGTAATAAACCCCAATGTTACAGCTGAGGCGCTCTCGGACATATTGGGTATGGAGAAGGCGGATGTATTGGATAAAATTACCCGAAAGGAAAAAAAGTATGTACCAATTAAAAAGCTTATTTCTGAGGATGAGGAGAGGAAGGTAAGGGAAGGAAAATTCTTTGGAATTTATTTTGATTCCGAAGATACCCGCGCGTACCCGGAAAATACTTTGCTAGCCCAAGTGCTTGGTTTTGTGGGGTATAAAAAAGACACCAGGGAGGGGTTGTATGGATTGGAAAAAGCTTTTGAAAAAGAATTGGCAGGAAGTGCGGGTTTTTTGGAACAGGAAAAGGACGCCGGTGGGGCTTGGATATTTGGAGCCAGGCGAGAAATGACACCGGCGGTAGATGGGGTTAGCCTGCTTTTAACTATAGATAAGTCTATACAGTTTAAAGCCGAAAGCGTGCTTAAGGAAGCAGTGGAGTCAAACGAAGCCGACAGCGGTTCGGTTATAGTTGTGGATCCAAAAAACGGAGCTATTTTGGCTATGGCAACTTACCCCACTTTTGACCCCAACGCTTACAACAAAGAGGAAGACCCAAATGTTTATTTAAACGAAGCAACTTTAGGCAATTATGAGCCGGGTTCTGTTTTTAAACCCATAACCATGGCAGCTGCCATTGAAGAGGGTAAAATAACACCTAATACGTCGTATAACGATACTGGCAGTGTGGAAATAGACGGGTATACTATAAAAAATTCTGACAATAAAGCGCATGGCATGCAGACTATGACTGAAGCGCTTGAAAAATCTTTAAATACCGGAGTAATTTTTGCCAAAGACCAAATTGGCAACAAGTTATTTTTTGAATATATAAAAAAATTTGGATTTGGGGAACTTACAAATATTGAGCTGCCTGAAATGAAAGGCAATCTAGATAATTTGAAAGCCAATATCGCGGTAAATTATCATACCGCGAGTTTTGGGCAAGGCATTTCCGTTACTCCTATTCAACTAATTCAAGCCTTTACCGCCCTTGCCAACAATGGACATATGATGCAACCTTACATTGTCCAGGCAAAACTATATCCGGATGGCCGGACATTGGCCAGTGAACCTAAAAAGGTGGGGGATATAGTTTCTGCTAAAACAGCTAATCAGGTAACTGCCATGATGGTCAATGTTATAGAGCGAGGCCATGGCAAGCGCGCGGGCGTTGCCGGGTATTATATTGCCGGAAAGACAGGAACCGCCCAGGTTCCCAAAAAAAATGGCCGAGGGTATGAAGAAAATAACAACATTGGCTCTTTTATTGGTTATGGTCCGGTGGAAGACCCAAAATTTTTAATGCTGGTGAGAATAAACCACCCGCGGACTGTTAGTTTTGCGGAAAGCACGGCAGCCCCGGCTTTTGGAAAAATTGCCGAGTTTATCTTAAGTTATATGAACATTCCGCCTACAAGAAAATAACGTGGTTCACTTAACTCTGTCATCCCAGAATTTTTAGGGCAGTAAAAATATCCGGGATCCAGAATTTAGCCCTCTACCATTTTCCACTGCGACTCACCAAAGTGCATTGGCAACCAAGGCTCTAAATGGATTCGGAGTGAAATCCATTTCAAGATTTTGGATGCCATGCAAAAAGCTAAGTAGTTAGTACCCCTCGGTGATAGCATTGCCCATGCTGTCCCGAGGGTTTTTTATAAGTTGTTATAAAAAAAGCCTTTTTCGTATTTGAAACGAAAAAGGCAGGAGGCTGCTCAACCGGAAAACAGTGGCGATTTTTTTCACGCCGTTCAATGCCCTGTGGGCTTGTTTCGGGGTCGACTGTGGAAGGTCAGATCGGAGAGTTCTTAACACTATGCAAGCATCCATAATATTAATGGGAAAAAATACTTGCACGTTGTTTCTTCCATGCCGCCGAACGCCGAAATTCCGGGAATTATTCCTCCTGCCTTATTTTTATTTCTTATGCTTTCTATTTAGTTAGCACCATAATACAATATTTTGTATTTTTTGTAAACAGGGTTAAGCAAAACCCCGCTTTATTAAAGGAAATAAACTATAATTGACAAATATTTTAAATTGTGATATAATTTTGGTCTAAATAACAGACTTGATCTTTTGTGAACAGATTCTGACCCAAAAGTTCGGGTCAGAATCTATTTGTATGACACCAGTAAACAATCATTCCAGTTTTGACGGTTTGGGCATAGCCCCTAAGCTTTTGGAAATTCTGGACAAAAATGGCTATAAACAGCCAACACCCATTCAGCAGCAAGCAATTCCCATTGCCATTTCCGGCAAAGATGTTATGGGCATAGCCCAGACAGGCACAGGTAAAACATTGGCCTTTGGCATACCCATGCTGCAAATTATGGCCAGCGCCAAAACTAAAGGCCTGGTGCTTTTACCTACGCGTGAATTAGCTGTCCAGGTAAACGACTCTTTGCAAAAAATTGGAAAATCTTTGGGATTAAAAACCGCCGTGCTTATTGGCGGAGAGTCTATGCATAAACAGCTCTCGGCTCTCAGGCGTCAGCCCCATGTAATTATTGCTACTCCCGGGAGGCTAATTGACCATTTGGAGCAAAAAACTATTCGTTTGGACAATATGGGAATTTTAGTTTTGGATGAAGCGGACAGGATGCTCGATATGGGTTTTGCCCCGCAACTGAAGCAGATTTTAAAATATGTGCCTGCCAACCGGCAAACCATGTTATTTTCCGCCACCATGCCGGCTCAGATTGTGGAAATTGCCAAACAATATTTAAAAATGCCTTTGCGCATAGAAGTTGCGCCTGCAGGTACGGCCGCTTCGCAAGTAACACAGGAAATATTTTTTGTAAACAGAACCGAAAAGCTGCAGTTGTTGGAAAAAATCTTGAAGGATTATTCCGGCAGCGTTCTGGTATTTTCCCGGACCAAATTTGGCGCTAAAAAAATTGCCGTTGTGGTAAGGCGCATGGGACATTCCGCAGCGGAAATTCACTCCAACCGCTCATTGAACCAGAGGCTAGAGGCCCTGGAGGGTTTTAAAGTTGGCAAGTACCGTGTGCTGGTGGCAACCGATATTGCTGCCCGCGGTATAGATGTAACCGGCATAGAAGTGGTGGTTAACTACGACTTGCCGGAAAATGCCGAAGATTATGTTCATCGCATAGGGCGAACAGGCCGCGCGGGACACACCGGCCATGCCATTTCCTTTGCTACTCCTGACCAAACTCGCGACGTGAGGGATATTGAACGACTAATTCGAAAGCCTTTACCTGTTTCCAAGCTGCCTGTTTTGCCAAAAGCTTCAGGCGAGGTAATTAACCAGCCCGATAGACAATCTTTTTACAGACAGCCAAGGCGCGATAAGTATGCGTCCAGCAGGCCAAAAAGTTCTGAGCCTGAAAATCGTCCGTTTCGAGGCAAAGCGCCCTTCAAGCGCAGACAGCCGTTTACCGCTTCGCACATGTTTGTGCAAAGGCCAAATAGGCATAGGTAGTATAAATTTACCCTAAAAACCCCTTCATAATATATTGAGGGGGTTTTTGTAAAATATATAAATGCTATTTAGCCGCGGAAATAGCAGATTTCGCGTACGCAATTACGTTAGAATAAATTCCATATTCCGGCCGGTCCAGTTCTTGTTTGGTAAACCATTTCAGTCCCAAGCTTTTCTCAGAACCTTCCATGTCCCTAACTTTGTCTGTTTTGCTGGTGGCAAAGTAGACAAAACTTACATGTTCATGTGTTTTATTTATGTTATGGCGGTTTAAAAAGGCCGGCGGGGTAAGTTCTTTGTCCGGTGTTTTTTTATATTGGTTAGGTTTAGGGATAATGCTTATGTTCAGCCCCACCTCTTCTTTGCATTCCCGAATGGCGGCCTGTATTGGGTCTTCATGGAGCTCTATGTGTCCGCCCACGCCTAACCATAGCTTGTATTTGTCGTGCTTTCTAAGCAGGACTTTGCCGTTATGGACAATAAATACTTCTACCGTAAAATCTATTTTTTCGTGTATATGGGGCATGGGGGCGGGGTTAGGGGATTAATTGATTTTTAGGTTGGGTAATTGCATGATTTGTGGAACTCAAATTAAGTATAGCAAAAAACGGGATACCCTAATATTTTCGCGTAGTGTAAGGCAGCATATTGAACACTTAAAAGCCAATTGATTCTATTTGATTATTTTTTAATAAACAGTATTTATCTCGACTGTGTCATCCCAGCCGAGTGCATCCGACCTGTCCTTCGAAGCTTTAGCGAAGGGGGAGAGCCGGGATCCAGAAATATGACACTGACTGGATCCCGGATAGACTTCGGATGCACTCAGTCTTCCGGGATGACAATATTCATTGGTTTTACGTTTCCAAAGTGCTTAATATATCCCTTACAACAAGTTTTAGCCTCCACCTATTATTAAATTTTTATCATTCTCGCTGCTCTTTTCTTTTTCCCCCATATATTTTATAATATATCAGTTATGGAAGTTATTTCTGCTACCTAAGTCGCCGCAAATGTAAGTACTGTTGGGGTGTAGCCAAGTGGTAAGTCGCCTCATCCTGCCTCGTCGGCAGACGGGCGGCGACTGGCCGGAGAGGCATCTCACTTCGTAGGCCTGCCTCGCGTTAAAAAATAAATATTTTCTCCCTTCTTGATTGGGGCGTAGCCAAGCGGTAAGGCAGGGGCCTTTGAAGCCTCCATTCGTAGGTTCGATCCCTACCGCCCCAGCCAAGGCTGGAGAAAATATTTAATAAGATGAAATTTATTGTTACTGTATGCCAGCCAAATAACCCTAGCACTATTTAATTATGTATAAAGGGATAATTATTGAAAATAGCCTTAGTAACAAAGATATTCTCAACAAGCTAAAAATTAGT
>CAZPRQ010000026.1:9143-17466 GCA_964589415.1 uncultured Candidatus Saccharibacteria bacterium | reverse complement strand
AATAAGGGTACATACGAGATAACTTTTTACGGCCAAAAATACGGCAACCGCCCGGACTATATACAAGCCTTAACCAAAGCGGGTTTGCCTGCCCAAGGCATAGGCAGGGGGTGGGGAAACACGAGCGGGGCGGACGTGCAGGAAATGCTGAACATTTATTCTTTTTCCAAAATAAATTTAAATTTTACGGAAACACCGTATTTTGGTTTTAAGAAAAAATTAAACTTATTGGCCAAATTATTTTTTAAAAAAGAACTTGGAAAGTATTCTTTAAACCTAAACACTCCAATTTTGAACTTTAAATCTATTCTTGGCACCCAGCGCCGGACTATAAAAGCCCGCACTTTTGAAGTTCCGGCCTGCGGCGGGTTTTTACTTACCGGGTACTCCGACGACTCTTTGGACGAATATCTAAAGTCGGGGAGGGAGGTGGTGGTATTTAATTCCATGGATGATATGGTGGCCAAAGCCAAATATTACTTAAACCACGAAAGCGAACGCGAAGCTATAGCCAAAGCTGGCCACGAACGGACACTTAAAGAACATACTTACGAAAAAAGGTTTAAAGAAATATTTGAAAGATTGGTATAAAAAAGAGGCTCACCGTAGTGAGCCTGCTAGTTAAAGGCATCGACTTTATTTCTGTCGCGCCAAATTCCACTCTTTGCGTTTGGCAATGGCCTCGAGAAGTTTGCGCATCACCGCCATCCGTTTTGTCATTGTTGCGGCGTCATACTCCTCGGCGTCACGTTGTTCCGGTGGGTACTCGAAGTCGATTTCCACGCCGGCCACGCGCCGGCCATCGGCAACGGCATCGACGATGGGGCCAAAAATACAGTCGTGCCAGTCTGGCAGGCCTGTTTGCTGCCCGGGATACTGGAGGAAGTATTTAGCCGTAGCTAGGTTAAAGGCTCGCGGGCCGACCCAGTAGTCCTGGGGCTGTCCGCCAATGATGTAGCTTGCCATCATGCTCCCAGTTGCTTCCCAGTATTGGGAGAACTGTGGGTAGCTGGCGAGCGATTTGCGACGCGGGATGACAATATCCGCCTCCCCGGTTACGAGCGGTTCGCAGATCGCGTAGATGAACTGGGCGATGTCTTTTTCCGGTTCCCGCCAAACAATGGCTGGAGAAAGAAAAGAAAGAAATTTGTCTCCCAGGGTATAGGGGAACATATGGGTCGCGAGTTTTATGATGAGGCGGCGGCCATGGCCCATGGTTGTATTTTCCGAGCCGGGGTCTTCCAAGAACAAGACGCGGCGGTTTATTATGTTTACTTGGAACGCTTTATCCGCCACTGCCTCATCCCAAGTGTGGATGCGGCTGCATACATCAGAGAAATGCGGCAGCATGCTGGGTTCGCATAAAGCGATTACGCGGCAACCTGCCGCGATATCCGCCAGCAAGGCAGCCTTGGCGACATTGATTCGTGCCAGGAAAGCCTTGGGGCTAATTTGTTTAGAAATAGCCGCGTTGGGTAGGGTGGTGACGACCACTGTATCTAGAACTGACATTGACAGCCTCCTCCTTAGAAAGCCCTATAGTATGTCATAATAGCGGTTTTTGATCAAGCGCGCGAAAATTGCTAGTATAAGTAGGTATTATACTTTCATATATGCCTAAAGCGCTTATTACCGGTTCGGCCGGGTTAATTGGTTCCCAGTCTGTTCATTTTTTTGCCCAAAAAGGCTATGAAATAATTGGCGTAGACAACAACATGCGCCAGTATTTTTTTGGCGCCGAAGCCAGCACGGAATGGAATAAAAAAGCACTGGAAGAAAAATACCCTAAACAGTATCGGCACGTGTCGGCGGACATTCGGAATATGGAAGCTTTAGAAAAAATATTTGTAGACAATAAGTTTGACATTATCATCCATACCGCAGCCCAACCCAGCCATGACTGGGCGGCTAAAGAGCCGCTTACGGATTTTGGCGTAAACGCCTTGGGCACGTTAAATTTATTGGAGTGCTTAAGGAAATACAGTCCTGAGGCCACGTTTATTTTTACTTCCACAAACAAAGTATATGGCGACACGCCAAACCGTTTGCCTCTTTTGGAAATTGAAACTCGCTGGGAACTGCCAGAGTTGCATGAATTTTATAAAGGCATAAACGAGTCCATGAGCATAGACCAAACTTTACATAGCGTGTTTGGCGCAAGTAAAGTGGCGGCAGACGTTATGGTGCAGGAATACGGCAAATACTTTGGCCTGCATACTGCGGTATTTCGAGGCGGCTGCCTGACAGGCCCAGATCACAGCGGTACCGAACTTCACGGATTTTTGGCTTACCTCATAAAATGCGTTGCAACGGGCAAGCCTTATACTATTTATGGTTATAAGGGAAAGCAGGTGAGGGATAATATTCACAGTTACGATTTGGTAAATATGTTCTGGCATTTCCACCAAAAGCCCAGGAGCGGGGAAGTGTATAATACTGGCGGTAGTCGCCACTCCAACATTTCCATGCTTGAGGCCTTTAAAAAAGCCGAGGCAATATTAGGTAAGAAAGCCAATACCACGTACGTAGACCAAAACCGCGTTGGCGACCACATTTGGTATATTTCCGACGTATCAAAGTTTAAAGAGCATTATCCTGACTGGAAATATACATATGATGGCGACAAGCTTTTTGAAGAAATTTGCAAGAAAGGACATTTTTAATTGACCATAATTAACTAAAATTAAATAAAATTTTAAACAGCAATGGTAAGCATTATTTCCGCAATATATAAATCGGAGCGGTATTTGGGACAGTTTATTAAACATGTCCAATTGTTTGCTAAGGCATTAGAACAAAAGAAGTTTCCTTTTGAAATAGTAATTGTACCTACATTGCCCTCTCAAAAAGAATTGGCGCTGCTTAGAGCAATCCGTAATCAGCCTTGGTGCTCGGTGCATGAGTTTAACCAGCGCGGACTATATGCCGCATGGAATTATGGCATAAGCGTGGCGCGTGGTGACGTGTATGGACCATGGAATGCCGATGACATCCGTTTTCCCGAAGCCGTAATGGAAGCGCAAGAGTTAGCCAATGGGGGAGTGGATATAAGCTACTATCCTTTCTACATAAAGCGGTATTTAAGTTTGGGTTTTGTAGACATCCCGGTAAAGACAAAAAAAGTGGAAGGCGAGGTGCTGGAATATGAGAAGCGAAAGTTTGAAATTACCATGACCGCCGGCCCGCACTTTATGTTTACAAAAAAAGCCTACGAGCAGACAGGCCCCTTTGACGAGCAGTTTAAAATTGCCGGGGACTTTGACTGGTGTGCCAGGGCAGCGCGCAGGGGTTTAAAGTTCCAAGCCGGCAAAAATTATTCCGGTATATTTAGGGTAGATGGTAATGGCTTGTCTGCCGGTGCAAATAAAACGCTTAGAGCTGAAAATAATATTGTGTATAAACGCCAAAACGCCCTGGAAAAAGTTAGTCCGGGAGTAGAGGAATTAGAGGCAAAGTATAGGAAAAATGAGCTGCTTTATAATGGCGTATGGCAAAATTTAAGGGATAGCAGCTAATTTTGACACCCAATGACACCGTATGATACTATATGAGTGTCTTTTAAAATTTCTGTATGAGTGAAATAAAACCCAACGAAGTGTATACTACCCAAGAAGCTGAAAAATTGCTTAAAATAAGCAATAGTACCATGAAGCGGATGCTGAAAAATGGTCTTTTGCGGGCGAATAAGATTGGCAAGCAGTATCGCATATTGGGGCATGAACTTTTAAGAATGCTTTCTCCGGAAGTTGAACAGAAAGCCGTAGACGCGTACCAAAAAATTAAGGGTAAGGTTAGGGAAGGGACGAAAGACTGGTAAGGTTCGCAGATAACTGATAATCACAGATCTAATACCAGCCAGCCAAAGGTAGTGCAAGGTATAAAGTTTGAGAATGTCTAATTTCTAATTGAGCTAATTTGTCTAAATAAACCCCAATTCTTAAATGTCTAAAATTCCATAAGCGCTCACTATTGGTGCAGTATTTTTACATTTGGACATTAGTCATTGTTTAGGTCAATTAGGGTAATTAGAATAATTAGACATTATTTACTCTAATCTCTCACCATAGATTTAACTGCTGGAAGATAATCTATATACAAAATATATGAGAAAATCATTAATAACCGGTATAACCGGACAAGACGGCAGTTATTTGGCGGAATTGCTTTTGGAAAAAGGCTATGAAGTCCATGGCATAATTCGCCGCGCTTCCACATTTAACACCAGCCGGATAAACCATATTTTCGTAGATCCCCATGTGGAAAATAAAAGACTATTTTTGCATTATGGGGATTTGTCGGATTCAAGTAATATTTCCAGATTGCTGGAGAAAATCAAGCCAGATGAAATTTACCATTTGGGAGCGCAAAGTCATGTTCGCGTAAGTTTTGACATCCCCGAATATACCGCTGATGTAACCGGCATAGGCACGCTAAGGTTGCTGGATGCCATTCGCGAAACCGGAATTAATACCAAATTTTACCAAGCTTCATCCTCAGAAATGTTCGGCAAAGTACAGGAAATTCCTCAAAGAGAAACTACGCCATTTTATCCGCGTTCGCCTTACGGCGCGGCCAAGGTTTTTGCTTATTGGCTGACGGTGAATTACCGAGAGAGCTATAATTTGTTTGCCTGTAACGGTATACTTTTTAACCACGAGTCGCCCCGTAGAGGCGAAACTTTTGTTACGCGAAAAATTTCCCGCGGACTGGCGAGAATCCATAAAGGGCTGGATAAAAAATTGTATTTGGGAAATTTGGATGCCAAGCGCGATTGGGGCTACGCCAAGGACTTTGTCGAAGGCATGTGGCTTATGCTACAGCAAGAAAAACCGGACGATTATATTTTGGCAACGGGGGAAACGCATACGGTGCGTGAATTTGTAGTGGAAACAGGCAAGGTTTTAGGCATGGATATTATTTGGATAGACAGCGGACTGCATGAAAAAGGCATAGACAGGCGCACGGGGAATATTGTGGTGGAAATAGATCCAAATTATTTTCGGCCGGCTGAGGTAGATTTGCTGCAGGGCGACGCCACCAAAGCAAAAACTGTACTAGGTTGGCAGCCAAAAATGAATTTTTACGAACTGGTAAAATTAATGGCGGAAACGGAGCTAATGGGCCATGATTAAATTAATGAAATCTACTTTTTATAAGGAGGCGGAAATTAAACAGCGATTAGCCGAGTTTGTAACCGGGGCCGACATATTGAGTATGAAAGAGCAGTGCCGTCAGTTTGAACAGGCTTTTTCACAAAAGCAGGAGCGCAAACATGCTGTATTTGTGAGCAATGGCAGCATGGCTAATTTGGTTCTCATTCAAGCCATGCTAAATTTGGGTAGGTTAAAAAAAGGGGATAGGGTGGGGGTCTCGGCGCTGACTTGGGCAACAAATGTTATGCCGCTTTTGCAGTTAGGTTTGGTGGCTGTGCCTATAGACTGCGAATTGGATACCTTGAATGTATCGCCGCGCACTCTTTTACCGCATATAGAAAGTCTTGAGGGCTTGTTTATTACCAATGCTTTGGGCTTCTGCGATAATTTGCAGGAAATTTCCAATATTTGCGAAAAACGAGGCATAGTATTGTTGGAGGATAATTGCGAGTCTTTGGGATCCAGGGCTTTTGGAAAATTGCTCGGAAATTTTGGCCAAGCTTCAACTTTTTCATTTTTTGTCGGCCACCATCTTTCCACCATAGAAGGTGGCATGATTTGCACTGACGATGAAACTTTATACAATATGCTTATTATGGTTCGCGCGCATGGCTGGGATAGGGACGTGGACGAAGAGTTTAAAGCCAAACTTCGCGCCGAGCATAACATATCGGAATTTTACAGCAAGTATACTTTTTACGAATTGGCTTACAATGCCCGACCAACCGAAATTTCCGGATTTTTGGGTAACGCGCAGCTTAAGTATTGGGATGAAATTGTAAGTAAACGCCAAGAGCAGTTTAAATTTTTTCAAAATTTGGTGGGGAAAAATAGCGATTTTATTTCACTGAAACTTGGTCATATGCAGGTTGTGTCTGCGTTTGCCATGCCACTCGTTTGCACTAACATTAAAACTTCGGAAGCTTACCGAATGAAATTTCAAAAAGCCGGTGTGGAAGTCCGCCCAATTATAGCAGGAGACATGTCAAAGCAGCCATTTTTTAAAGAGTATGCTATTGGACAAACAGTTTGCGAAAAAGCCGGTCAAATTCACAGCGCCGGATTCTATTTTCCCAACCATCCGGAAATGGAAACGCGGGATTTGGAACTCATAAGCGGTCTGCTTAAATCCAGTATGCAAATTTCTTCTAAAATTTTTGTCGCGGGCCACACCGGCCTGGTTGGTTCGGCTGTGGTACGCAAGCTTGTTAGTTTGGGTTTTTGTAATTTGGTATTAAGAAGCCGTAAGGAGCTGGATTTAACCAACCAGCAAGCGGTGAAAGAATTTTTTGAAATTGAGCGTCCGGAGTATGTAATAGACTGCGCCGCGCGAGTGGGCGGAATAAAAGCCAACATGGAGCATTTGGCCGATTTTTTAAACGAGAATTTGCAAATTCAAAATAATTTAATTTGGTTTTCGCATCTTTACGGGGTAAAAAAATTCTTATTTTTGGGCAGCAGCTGTATATACCCTCGCGAGTCGCCGCAGCCCATGAAGGAAGAATATTTTTTAACCGGTCCGTTTGAGCCTACCAACGAAGGCTATGCCGTGGCTAAATCGGCCGGTATAAAGTTTTGCGAAATGATATATGAGCAGTACGGGAAAACGTTTATTTCCTGTATGCCTACCAATTTGTATGGACAGAATGACAATTTTAATCCTGAAAGTTCCCATGTTTTGCCGGGAATAATGTCTCGTATGCACAAGGCAAAAGTCAATAACGAACCGGAAGTGGTAATTTGGGGAACGGGCAATGCCAGGCGGGAGTTTATGTATGTAGATGATTTGGCAGACGCGGTGGTATGGCTAATGCAAAATTACAATGAGAAGCAGTTCGTAAATGTGGGCACCGGCGAAGATATTTCCATTCGTGAGGTCGCGGAAACTATGAAGCAGGTAGTCGGTTATGAAGGCAGGCTTGTGTTTGATGCCACAAAGCCCGACGGAATGCCGAGAAAACTAATGGATCCGGGACGTTTACACCAGGCGGGCTGGCACCATAAAGTCAGTTTACGCGAGGGGTTAACCAAAATGCACCAGTATTATTTAACACAAATTCAAAAATAAAAAGATTTAAAACACAAAGATTTAAAAATAAAAAGATTTAAAAATAGAAAGATTGAATATAATTTAAATAGAATAAGTTTTTGGAATTTAATTTTTATATTTTTCTATTTTTGAATTTTAAATAGTACTTTATGAAAGATTTCCGATTTAATTACATTATTACTATCCATAACAAGCAGGATTTAATTGAACAGGTTCTTAAGGGTGTGTTTGCGGCGTGCAGGGAAAACAGCTATGTCTACCCAGTACTGGACGGCTGTACCGACAATACCGAGGCCATAATTGACAGGCTGGTAAAAGAGCATCCGCATATTCGATTGCAAAAAATTTACGCGCCGGACGTGCACGAAATTCGTTCCATAAATATTGCCTTAAAAACAGTGCCCATGGAAGGCGTGGGGACAAATATTATTTTGCAGGACGATGTTGTGCTAAAAGACTCGGATTTAGAAAGCAAAATTGCCAGTGTTTATAACGCGTACGGATATGAAGAAATTGGGACACTGGTGTTTAGGCACGGGGCTAATATAGTTTTAAATCATGAGAGAAAGCAAATAGAGGAAAAAGAACTTATAGAGAGCGCCTACAGCATAGGCATGTGTTCCGATCCTTTATTGCCCAATGAAATTGTAAAGCGCATGGTGGGTGTTCGCAGTCCCGAAGCAATTTCGTTTTCCGTGGTTAAGGAAGTTGGGATTATGGACGAAGTTTTGGCGCCTTATACGTACGACAATCATGACTTGTCGCTTCGGTGTCTTATAGCCGGACGGACAAATTATGTATTTGGCTTGGCTTTTGAATCCGAACTTAAATGGGGCGGGACGCGTACCAATCCACACCCCGAATACGGGCGGGTTATTAACCGCAATGCCGGTTATTTATATGAAAAGCACAAGCAATTTTTGGAAAAATTTTTAAGCACTAGACAGTATTTGGAATACAAATTTGCCCTGCCGGAAAAAGTACCCGGCATTACTTACGAACAATCCATAAAACAGCCGGCGCTAACCAGATATTTTAAACTGCGCAAAGAGTTGGTGGGGCTTAGAGTATATGTTATTTCCCAATATATTAAGTTGCCAGTAAAAAAAATATTGTATGG
>CAZPRQ010000026.1:0-9043 GCA_964589415.1 uncultured Candidatus Saccharibacteria bacterium | reverse complement strand
GGCATTGACCCAATTATACCCGACAGCATGAACAAGCTACTGGTTGGCAGTGAGGAAAAAATAAGAAAGAATTTGGAGTTTTACCCCAAATTCCATTTTTATAAGGATTTTAGCTTTAATGTGGTTAACGGTTGGAAGCATGAGTTTGATTTTATTTTTATAGATGGTGATCATGAATACGCGGCAGTGAGAAAAGATTTTGAAGATTGGCTGACGCTTATTGCGCCAGGCGGTTACATATCTTTTCATGATTCGGCTCCGGTAACTTCCATTCCCGGATCGTTCGAAGGCTGGGAGGGGCCCATACGGCTTGTAAAGGAATTAAAGCATGATTCGAGGATAGAATTTATAGAGACTCAGGATTCTATTAGTGTCTTTAAGAAAAAATAATTGTAATTATGAAAAGCATTGTAACTCCCATAATTCAATGGATTTTACCGGACCAGGTGGCTCTAAAGCTAAACCAAGAAGGTCCCAGGCGCTATTTTTTTCACACAAGCTGGAACTTAGCCGGGCGAATGCTGAGTTTGATTTTGGCATTTTTTGTCAGCGTATACGTAATTCGGTATTTGGGACCTTCTTCGTGGGGCCTGTTAAGCTACGTGGTTAGTTTTACGGGGATTTTTGCTTTTGTGGCTTCGCTAGGGGTGGATAATATTTTGTATGTGGATTTGGTCAATGACCCTAAGCGCAGGGACTTGTATTTGGGTACCGCCTTTGGTTTAAAGTTAATTGGCGGAATTTTAGCGTTTGTGATTACGCTTGCCGTGTCCTATTTCTCCGGGAATAGCGCCTATACTAATTTTTTAATGGCGGTTGTGGCAGCGGGGTTTTTCTTTCAGCCGCTTAATGTGGTTAATACTTATTTCCAAGCGGGTGTTAATTCCAAGCCGACTGTAATTTTGTCGCTAGCGGTAAATGTTTGTTTGTCGGTATTAAAAATTATTTTTGTAAATATGGGCCTTACGGTGGGGTATTTTTTGCTCATATATTTTATTGAAGCTGTCTTAAGCGCGGCCGGGTATTTGTTTATTTATCGCTGGTTTGGCTTAAGCGTTTTGCAGTGGCGGTGGGCAAATAGCGCGGCAAAAACAATTTTTACCGCATCTTGGCCACTTATTCTTTCTTCGGCTTTTACGTTTGTGTATTCTCGGATTGATCAGGTTATGATAAAGCAGTTATTAAACCAGACAGCCGTGGGTTTGTACGATACCGGGGTGAGGCTCGCTGAGTTGTGGTATATATTCCCAAGTATTATTATCGGCTCCGTGTTTCCGGCCATAATTAACGCGAAAAAAAACAATTTTGAACTTTTTGAAAGCCGGATTACAAGATTATATTTTTTTAGCCTTTGCCTGGCCTTGGGATTTATTATTCCCATCTCGGTTCTGTCCGGTTTTATTATAAAGTTATTGTACGGAACCGCGTTTTTGCCGGCCGCGGGCGTTTTAAAAATTTATGTATGGGCGGGGGTGTCCGTGACTTTGGCCACCATAGTGAACCAGTATCTTATTAGTGAAAAATTGACCCGAATTTCCTTGTATTTGAATTTGTTCGGTATGTTGCTTAATATAGCTTTAAATATATTGTTTATTCCACGTTATGGTATATATGGCGCCGCGTGGGCAACGCTTATTTCGTATTCCTTAATTCCTGCCGGGTTGGTATTTTTTAAGTCCGGCAGGGGACAGTTCCGGTATATGAGCCGGGCTTTGAGAGGAAAAATATAACTATATGAAAAGTCGAGCTATTATAACTTCCGCTTCCAATAAATTTTTTCCATCGCTTATTAATTTATTGGGGTCAATAAAAAAGAATTTTCCCCAGCACCCTCCGGTGTACATTTATAATTTGGGCTTGCTATGGACTTTTAAAAAGGAATTGGAAAAAATTCCCGGAGTCACGGTGCTTGAAATGCCTCAGTTTGTGCCTTTTTGGCGGAGTTGTTATACCTGGAAACCGTATATATTTAAACATCCGTTTGCGGATTTGAATTTTTATTTGGACGCCGGGTGTCAGGTTTTAAGACCTCTAGACGAAGTTTTTGAAGCTATTGAACATGACGGTATGTTTTTAATTTATCAGGGTGGAGTTTTTAACGATATTGTACCCGGGACTTACCAGGCCATGTTTGGTTTATCTTCGGAATTGGGGAACCTTCAAAATTTACACGCGGGTATATTTGGTTTTTCCAAACAAGGTCCCGCACAAGAAGCCATTGATTGGATTTTTGAAGCCGCCAGCATGGGCCTCGCTCTGGGGTTTTCACCGGCAGAAGCCTGGAGAAATAAAGGGGTAAATAAAAATCCGTTTTGGCGGGATTGCAAGTTGTTTCGGCACGATATGACTTTGCTTAATATTGCCTTTCGAAAATTTTTCGGCAATAAACTTACGGTTCATGCCGAGGCACAATACGCGGGCGGTAAAGGCGCTCACTCCAGGCAGTTTATTTGGCAAATGCGCTTAGGCTATTCCTGGCTGGAATTTTTAAAACCATCAGCCCTTCACGCAAAAATTATTTTAGCTGCATGGGTAAATAGGGCAATAGTGTATGGTTTGATATTAGCTAAAAATATCAATTTAAGCGTTAAAAAGCGTTTAGGGTTGGCTAAATAGCCTCTTTGACCAAATGCCTGCAAATTTGTACAATTAAGAGTCAATTTGTAATAAAATCATATGAAAGTAGTTATTCTATGCGGCGGCGAGGGTACCCGCATGAAAGAAGAAACCGAATTTAAGCCTAAACCTCTAGTGGAAGTGGGTGGTAAGCCGATATTGTGGCATATTATGAAAATTTATGCTCATTATGGTTTTAATGACTTTATTTTGACTTTGGGGTACAAGGGCAACATGATAAAGGAGTATTTTTTGAATGCTCGTACCTTTACTCACGATTTTACTTTGAACACCAAAGACAACAGCATTACACTTCACAACAACGGGTTGGATGATTTTAAAATTACTTTTGTTGATACCGGGTTAAAGTCGCTGACGGGAGAGCGAATTCGCCAAGTAAAAAATTATTTGCAGGGTGAAGACTTTATGCTTACCTATGGCGACGGTGTGGCAGATATAAATATTCAAGACCTGCTTCGCTATCATGAGACTAAAGGAAGGATTGCGACTATAACCGGTGCGCGGCCGCTTACGAAGTTTGGCATTGTGGAGCATGACGAAATAACGGGACTGGTAAAGGGATTCCGTCAAAATTTAATTGGCGAGTATGCCCAGAACTCGAGCCATTATAATTTTGTTATAAATGGCGGATTTATGGTTTTTAAAAATGAAATTTTAAATTGGATTAAACCTGACAGCATGCTGGAGGAAACGTTTTTACCGCTTGCGGAACAGGGAGAGATTGCGTTGTACAAGCATGAAGGCAAATGGAAAGCCATGGATACCTATAAAGAAGTGGAAGAAATGAATCAGCATTGGCATGATGATCCGTTTTGGAAACTTTGGGAAAAACCGGCCGTGCCCAAGGCGCCGGAATTAAATTTGCCTTCCTTAACGCGACAAACGGAGTTGTCAGGTACTGCCATTCCTACTCATTTGCGGGGAAAAAACGTATTGGTAACCGGCGGGACTGGGCTTGTGGGATCGCATTTGGTGGAAAAACTTATTGGGCTGGGTGCTAATGTGTTTTGCACAATCCGTTCAAAAAATTCAAAATCATATTTTTATAAGCAGGGTCTGGACCGCCGGGTAGTTTGCGTAGATTGTAATATAAATGATGCCAAGCGCGTGTTTGACGTAGTTAGCCGCTATGAGATTCAGTATATTTTCCATTTGGCTGCTCAGCCTATTGTAGCGACTGCTTTTATAAATCCCCAGGAGACTTTTGAGACAAATATAATGGGTACAGTAAACGTGCTGGAAGCCGCCCGCCAGAGTCCCTATATTCGGGGAGTCGTTGTAGCCTCCAGCGACAAGGCTTATGGCAAAGATTGCGTGGATGCCAAGGAAAGCCAGAAACTGGGCGGCGATCACCCCTATGACGTTTCCAAGTCCTGTGCTGATTTAATCGCGACTTCATATTTTAATACTTACGGCTTACCCGTAGCGGTTTCGCGTTTCGGTAACATTTATGGGCCCGGTGATTTGAATTTAAACCGCATTGTGCCGGGTATTATGAAAAGCCAAATGTTGGGTGAAAAGCTGGAAATTCGTAGCGACGGCACGTTTGTGAGAGATTATGTGTACGTAAAAGACGTGGTGGATGGTTATGTGCTTTTGGCTGAAAACATGGAACAGGTAAAAGGCCAAGCTTTTAATTTTAGCACCGGGTACAATTTTTCAGTATTGGATTTAATTAGCAAAATTTCTCTGGTTACCGGCAGACAATGTCCTTTTTCCATAGTGAATAATCAGGTTAATGAAATTCCATTTCAAAGCCTAAATTATGAAAAAGCCACCAGGGTGCTTGGTTGGAAATCTCGCTTTTCGTTTGAGGAAGGAGTGCGCGAGACTTTTGAGTGGTATAAAGAATTTTTTAACTTTTAATTTTATGCGCTATCGCTTAACCCAAGCCGCACAACGCCTTATGGGCCAGCCTATGTTTAAAGTTCTTTCCAGAGTGAAAGAGCTTGAACGGGGAGGAAAAAATATTGTTCATTTTCAAATTGGCGATCCTGATTTTTCTACCCCAAAACATATTGTTGACGCGGCGATAGAATCGTTGAAATTGGGTCGGACGCATTATGAGAGCGCCCGTGGAAGCTTTGAGTTTCGTGAGGCAGTCAGGCATGCAACAAATAATTCTCGCGGTTTTTTGCCGGACATTGACCAAATTCTTATTGCTCCCGGAGCTAACATACTTATTTATTACGCGATTGCTTGCCTTGTTGAACCGGGTGATGAAGTCATTGTGCCGGATCCCGGTTTTGCCACGTATTACGCAGCCATTAGTTATTGTGGCGTAAAGGCCGTGCCGGTACCGCTTTTGGAGAAAAATCATTTCCGCATGAATCCAAAGGATGTTGAAGCACGAATTACGGAAAAGACGCGGCTGATAATTATGAATAGCCCGCAAAATCCTACCGGCTCGGTTATGACATCGGAAGAAATAGATGCAATGGCCGAGTTGGCGGAAAAACATGATATATATTTGTATAGTGATGAGATTTATTCGCGTATGATGTTTGATGAAACTTCACGTTTCCATACGCCTGCCAAACGCGACGCTTGCAGGGAGCGGACAATTTTAGCCAACGGTTTTTCCAAAGCTTTTGCCATGACAGGCTGGAGGTTGGGTGTGTGTATTGCCCCGGCGGATGTTATAGAAAAGATGGCGCTTTTATTGGAAACAACATCTTCATGCGTGAGCCCTTTTATTCAAGATGCGGGACTTGAGGCCATGACAGGGGATCAGGAACCGGTAAAAAAAATGATGGCGGAATATAAAGCGCGGCGAGATTTGCTGGTAGAAGGTTTAAATAATCTGCCAGGTATAAGATGTTTAACCCCCGGTGGTGCTTTTTATGTTTTTCCGAATATTACTGAAACGGGCATGACTTCTGAAGAATTTGCCGAGTTTGCCTTGGAAAAAGCCAATGTAGCGTTGCTGCCCGGCAATTGTTTTGGTCCCAGCGGTGAAGGTTATGTAAGGTTATGTTATGCTACTTCTAGAGAACGAATACATGAAGGATTAACACGGCTCCGGATGGCGCTGGAGTCGAGGAGGTAACTATATATGCGAGTGGCAGATTATGTTACTAAATTTTTAGAAGAGCGTTTGGGGGTAAAGGATATATTTATGCTCACCGGCGGAGGAGCTATGTTTTTAAACGACGCTGCCGCGCAGAATAAAAATATTCGCGGTATATTTAACCATCATGAGCAGGCTGGTGCCATGGCCGCTTTTGCTTATGCCAAATACACCGGCGGTTGGGGCGCTACTTATGTTACCACCGGCTGCGGGGCGACAAATTCCATAACCGGCTTATTGGATGCCTGGCAGGACAATATTCCTGTTATGTTTATCTCAGGCCAAGTAAAACGTCCCGACACGATGGCGGCTATGGGCGTGCCTCTTCGTCAGTACGGAGTGCAGGAGGCCGATGTTATTCCGGTGGTGCAGTCATTATGCAAGTATGCACTTATGGTTACCGAACCGGACAAAATTCGCTACCATTTGGAAAAGGCTATGTATTTGGGCACACACGGCCGGCCGGGACCGGTTTGGTTAGACTTACCGCTTGATGTGCAAGGCGCGCCCATAGATGAAAATAATTTGGTAGGGTTTTCCCCGGACGAACTTACGTCGGATTATAAAACTGAAGCTGAAGCAGAGGAATTGCAAAAATTAAATGAGCTTTTTAAATCATCCAAGCGGCCGGTAATAATTGCCGGTCATGGAGTGAGGTTGGCTCACGCTTTGCCTGAATTTAAGAAGTTTATTGAAAAGTATAATATTCCTTTCGTAGGCACGTATTTGGCAACTGACTATGTTTCAGGAGATCATCCGCTCTTTATAGGGCGCACCGGACTAAAAGGCGATCGGGCTGGCAATTTTGCCATGCAGAACGCGGATCTTATTTTAAGTATTGGCTGCCGTTTGGGTGTTACGGTAATTGGCTACTCGCCCAAGCAGTTCGCCCGAGCCGCCAAAATTGCCGTAGTGGACATAGATCCTAATGAGCATAAAAAGCCGACTATTAAGATTGACCAATTTATAAACGCGGACGCCAAATGGTTTTTAGAAAATTTTAAGCCTCAAGGGTTAAATGCATTTACAGAATGGCGTGAAAAATGTTCGCACTGGAAACAGACGTATCCTGTGTGCTTGCCCCAGTATCGTAACAGCCAAGAGGGAATAAATCTTTACCACTTTGTAGATGAATTATGCGCTCAACTGCCGGAAAACGGCGTGGTGGCGGCAGATGCCGGTTCGGCAATTTATGTTCCGGCCCAAACGTTTAAGGCGAAAACTACCCAGCGACTAGTATTGTCCGGCGCGCAAGCCGAAATGGGCTTTACGCTTCCGGCCTGCATTGGTATAAGCGCTGCAATGGGAAAAGGGGAGGTGGTAGGAATTACGGGAGACGGATCTTTGCAGTTAAATATTCAGGAACTGCAAGTGCTTAAAGAATTCCAGTTTCCTGTAAAGTTGTTTGTTTGGAACAATGACGGTTATTTGTCTATTCGTGCCACGCAAAAGAAGATTTTTGAAGGGCGACTTTATGGTACGGACAGCACAAACGGTGTTTCCCTTCCTAGTACTCAAAAAATTGCCGAAGCGTACGGCTTACAGTATGTAAAAATGGAAGGCAGTGAAAATTTAGGCGAGAAAATTAAACGAGTTTTGGATATGAAAGGTCCTGTGGTATGTGAGGTCATGTGCATTCGCGATCAGGAAATAGTCCCGACCATCTCTTCTAAAAAATTACCCGATGGCCGCATGGTAAGCAAGCCTTTGGAAGACTTATATCCTTTTCTGGACAGGGAAACTTTTAAGCAAGAAATGGTTATTGAGCCGTTACCCGAGGAATAATATGGAAATTTTACTCACTGGCGGGTCGGGGTTTGTTGGTAGAAATGTAATTGAACAATTATCCGCAGACTACAATTTTTATACCCCAAAACATGCTGAGTTAGATTTAACCGATACTTTGGCTGTTCAGCGCTATTTGGCAGAGCATAATTTTGATCTGGTCATCCACGCGGCCAATTTGGGTGGAGCCAGGAACCAAACGCATGTTGCCCATGTGCTTGACATTAACAAGCGCATGTTTTTGAATTTGGCAGAAAACAGCAATTTGTTTGGCCGTATGATTTTTTTAGGCTCGGGCGCGGAATACGGAAAGCAGGAGCCTATTGTGTTTGTTAAAGAAAGCGATTTTGCCAGCCGGTATCCTGCCGATGAATATGGGCAGGCTAAATATTTTGTCTCGGAATATATAGCTGCGCATGACCATTTTGTGAATTTGCGGTGCTTTGGCATATTCGGCAAATATGAAGACTATGCCACCAGGTTTATTTCCAATGCCATTTGCAGGGCGTTAGCCGGCATGTCCATAGTTGTTCGCCAGAATGTGAAGTTTGATTTTTTGTACGTGAACGATTTAATCCGGATAATTAAAACATTTATTGACCGCGAGCCACGACATAAGTTTTATAACACGGGCATGGGGGAGCCGGTGGAACTTTTGCGCTTGGCGGCTATTATAAAAGAAAAAACTGGTACACAAAAAAATATTGTGGTAAAAACGGAAGGATGGGGTAAAGAGTATACTTGTGATAACAGCCTGCTTAAAAATGAATTAGGCTCTTTTGTTTTTACTTCGCACGAACAGGCAATAGGGGAGATGGTAGAATATTATAGACAGAATTTGCTTAAAATAGACAAAGCGAGTTTGGGGTTTGATGAGTAATAATTTTTTAAGACCATACAGGGGTAATCAACTTAAATTAATATAAACATGTTTAAAAATTTTTTGTCCAAATTACTGACCCGGGTAAATCCGAATAAACCATATGGCGCGGAACTATTTAATGCGTTGGCTCGGTTAACGCTAACCGTAGCATGTGAAGCTGTCTATACTCGTAAAAATCCCCAGGGTGAGACCGAAGTATATTTAACTGTTAGGGAAGAAAATGAAGTATATGCCGGAGCTTTGCATTGCCCGGGTTCAGTAATGCGTCCAGGCGAAAATTTTAATGACGTTTTTAACAGGCTTGGGATTAAAGAATTTGGAGCTTCCATATCATCTTTTAAATTAAAGGGCGTTATTATGAACACCAAAGAAAAGCGCGGGCATTTTGTACAATTGGTGTTTTCTGTCGAGTTAGAGGGTGAGCCGTCAGGCGGAGCCTGGTATAATTTAAAAAATTTACCAGCATTGGTGCCGGATTTCCAAAGAGAATTTACATTGCCAATCGGTGCGGGTGAAAAGGTAGAAAATACGGAAAATTACTCAATTTCCTTGGTCAACATTTAATTTAAAAAATAAAAAAACAGCCTTAGGCTGTTTTTTTAAGCTGTTTTATTATTTTGTATTTTCATTATGCTTTTATCTTTTTTTCACATATGTGAAAAAAAGAT
>CAZPRQ010000025.1:0-19043 GCA_964589415.1 uncultured Candidatus Saccharibacteria bacterium | reverse complement strand
GGCAATATTTTGCCGTAAGAGACAACCACAAATATTTCCGCGTCCAAATTCTGCAGTTCCAACCTAAATACGTCATTGCCTTTAACTGTTTGCGGCTTTAGCAATTTTACCTTCATTTCGTTAGCCAAAACCGAAACCGGGCTTTCAGTTAATGCCTGGCTTCTTCCAGCAGGCGCATCAGGCATAGTCACAACTGCAACTATTTCATACTGCCTAGATAAAGCCTCTAGTATTGGAAGCGCCACATTAGATGTGCCAAAGAATACTATTTTCATATCTTTTTCTTGTCATCCTGAATTTGTTTCAGGATCCGGTTTAAAATAATTTTACAATATAAAATTTTTATGACACTATTCGAATTAAGGAGGCTGCATGGACCAGCATAACCAAGACCGGCACTGGACAAAAAACGATCTGCTATTCACTGGATTGTCGATGGCGGCTCTAACATCGCCCCTTTGGATAGTTTACATCGGGTTAATCACCTCGGACTGGATCAGTTCTTTCCTAAGATGCTGATCTTCACCGGCGGCGCAAGCTCACCAGAGCTTCGTTCCGCCGGTTCGTCATTTCTGGAATCAATGTATCCGTGCTATCTGCGATCTGTGGACAATGCTTTCCTCAAAACCTCCGCCTCAATTCGGCAATCTTCCAAAGCGTCGTGGCGATTTTTGGATTTAATTTTAAACCGTTTCATTAAATCTTCCAAGCTGAATCCGGCAAATTTTTTTTTGTTGGTTAGCAAATTTTTTGCTCCCAGAAAGCTATAAAACACACCCCACAAATTTAAATAATGATAATCAAACTGCCACTTTATTCCGGCTTTTTTGTAAGCCGCGCGCAAAAAATCCATATCCAAAGGTCCGCCGTAATATGAAAGGATAACCGTTTTTGGATTAAACAATCTGTTAAAATCACCTAAAACTTTTTTTAAATCCGGCGCGTCCTTTAATTGTGAGGGGGCAATACCATTTACTTTCATAGCCTCCAAATCCCGGTTCACCCACTCTAACGGTTTAATATACGAGGAAAAAACCTCTTTTTCTTTTAAGGTTTTTTTATCGAGAAGGATTGCAGCAATTTGAATAATCTCGTGTCTCGAGGCATCCAGGCCCGTAGCCTCTAAATCTATAAGCAATAAGTCTTTTTTAAAATCCATACACCGCGGATACGCAGATAACTGCAAGATTAGGCAGATTTCTGATTAATAATTCTCTTAACCAACACCCGTTGTGAGGTAAAAATTATAAGCAACCCCACTTCGAGTTTATTGTTTTTTAAATAGGTCATTACTTGTTCAAAATGCTTCTTGTAAAAATCTTGTGCGACTTTTAGCTCAACAACAACCTTTTCTTCTACTAAGAAGTCAATAAAAAATTTGGAAATTACTTTGTCATTATATTTTAAATAACAATATAATTCTTTTTTATACTTAAGGAGTAATTTTTCCAGTTCTGAGGAATATGCCCTCTGATATTCTTTCTCCCGAAAACCATATCCTAAGTGATTATAAATCTTAAAAGCAGCACCTATAAGCTTCTCAGTCAAATCTTTGTGCAGATAATCTGCGAAGTTCTGTTTTTTTATCTGCGTATCTGTGGTCATACTTCTTTAATAATTTTCCTAAAAATTTCCGCCTCCAAGCGTACGCGTTCCAAGGCATCTACCGGGTTCTTCATTTTTAAGCGGAAATGATCCAGAAAGGTATTAAAAGTCGGCATTTTTTTCAAACCGTAATTCAAAGTATAAATATAACCCAAGGTCCAAAGTTCAATGACATGCGCGTCGTAATCATATTTTACAACTGCCTTGCGAAACGCGTTCTTTAAAAACAGCAAATTAGCCAACGTATGGGTCGCAAGTAATAAATCGTTGCCGAATTTTTCCCTGAAATTTTTTACCGCTTCGTAAATTTTTGGGCTTCTACGCAAAGTTTCATAATCCGTATTAAGCAATTTCGCGTGCTCGTTAATCATACTGTCCAAATAACTAACACGGATAAATGTATTATAATTTGCGCGTTCGAGCAAATTATCCTTATCAAGCAAAACGGCCGAAATTTGGATAACATTGTCCTTATCCACATCTGGACCGGTTGTACTTATTTCAAAAAATAAAATATTTTTTATAAACTTCATATATCTCACGAATACCTACCTACCGCGGGCAGGCGCGAATAAATGCACATTACACACGTAAACGCCTTTATATCGCAGTCATCTGCGCCTATCTGTGTATTTACGGTTTAACATGCTCTTCACCCTTGGTATATTTTTTTATTAAATCTATAATTAATTTACCGTCTAAATGATCTATTTCATGCTGAGCAACCCTTGCTACCCAACCGTCATCGGAAAACTTTATGCTTTCGCCATTGGCATTTTGAGCCACAATAGTTACTTTTTTTGGTCTTTTAACCAGACCAAAAATGCCGGGCAAGGAGAGGCAGCCTTCTTCTATCTCTACTTTCTTAAAGCTCTTGGAAATTATTTTGGGATTGTATAAAACTATACGCGGTCCGCCGCTTTTTTCTAGGTTAATTACTACCACACGTAAAGATTTTCCCACCTGAGGAGCGGCCAGACCTATGCCATCGGCGTTTTGCACAGTATCTATCATGTCCTTGGTTAATTTCTTTATCTCCTTACTCAAAGGAAACTTAACCGGCTCGGCCGGCTCTCTAAGGATTTTATTGGGATAAATTAGGATGGGAAGCGTCATAAATCAAAATAGCAAAAAAACTCAAAATTCTAAGGTGTTAAAATGATAATATGATAGTATGTTAAAATGTTTTTACACCTTCGGATTTAAGTTGTCCTTTGAGCTTTGAATTCTGGATTTCTTAATTAAATACGCGAACAACCGACCCGGGGTTTTTACCCCTTTACCTTCCAAAACCTCGCCACACAACTTGCGCAGCCAGGCATGATCATAAAGCGTAGCCATTTTTAAATAAAACCCAAAGTGTCGCTTGTCATTTAACTGCCTTGTCAGCTCATCGGCCAAAAGGTGAGCAGGGGAGTGGAGATGCACGTCTTTTTTGGGTTTTTCTTTAAGTTTGGACGAAATTTTAGCAATGTCACCAAAAGAATCCATGACTATAGTATACAGTATTTTTACATAAAAATAAAAAAGCCCGGTCGTGACAAACCGGGGGCCAAAAACAGAATCCAGCTACAATCGCAGCAGTTCTGCCACGCCTAAATTTTTCACGTTGAGGTGGGCTTGAAGATAAGAACGCATGAGCGCGGTCTCTGCGTGACCTTTCGCTAAAACTTCAAAGCAAGCATCGCGACTAACGCCGTAAGTGGCATAGAGCGGGTGAATAACCGAGTCCTCCCCGAATTCTTGGAAAAAATCCTTGTACACCTTCAAGGCTAAATCCGACGGATGTGATCTAACATGCTCAACCTCAGGCTCAACTGACTGCTCCGAATGTTTAACCTCAACTTGGGTGTTAAATTCAAAACGCACACGAGTGTTATAGCCAAGAATAAGGGGGTCAACCCTCGACTCAAATGAGGCCAGCCTCATGACCGTTTCCAAGTCTTCTTCACTAAGCTCAATACCAGCAGCTTTCTGGATTACTTCTTCCAGAGAAGCCCGTGGATTTAACAGCAACCACATCAACAATTCACGAACATAATCACTGATAATCATGCAATCATATTTTCCCTTCTTTTTGATTTTACAAAACTTTATTTTACCCTAAAACCCTTTATTTTGTCAAGGTTATTAGGTATACTTGTTGTATGACGAATTTTGAAAAAATCCCTGTCGCAAATTTGTTTATAACCAACATAACAAAGCCTGACCTTCTTGCGACTATTCGAGAGCGCGTGCGCGAAGGCCAAAAAACTTGGATTACCACTTTATACTCCGAGTTTATTTTTTATGCCTTGAAAAGCCCCGAAATCCAAAACCTCTTGAACAAAGCAGATATTTCGGTAGCCGATGGTATAGGTATGTTCCTGGCTAAACGTTATTTGCAAATCCCTATCAAAGAGGGCGGCTACTGGCAAAAGCATATCCAAGCAGCTTTTCAAATGGCAAGTTCTTTACTAGAAATACTCTTCCATCCACAAAATATTAAAAAGGTGTTGCCAGAAAAAATCAGCGGCTCAGAACTTATTTGGGATTTGGCCAAATTAGCCGCAGACAATAACTTAAAAATATTTTTAGCCGGCGGTTTTGGTGACACACCTAAACTCGTTGCTGAAAAGTTAAAACAAAAATACCCAGACTTGCAAATCCAGTACAGCAATAAAAACCCTGGCGACACTACCTTGCTCACCGATATTCAGACAGCCAACCCGGATATGCTGTTAGCCGCTTATGGCCCCCTAAAACAAGAAAACTGGATTCTGTCACATAAAGACCACCTGCCAGCCAAATTATATGTTGGTTTAGGCGGCACATTTGACTACCTAGCTGGCGAAAAAAAATCGCCACCTGCTTTTATAAGAAACAACGGCCTTGAATGGTTATGGAGACTTATAACCCAACCACAACGCATACACAGAATAATGAATGCGACGTTTGGCCTATGCTATTGGCTCATTCGTTACAAAGTAAACACCACGCTGCCGTATCGAAAAAATGTAGCTTGTATAGTTTTAAATCCAGAGGGAAAAATATTCTTAGGCAAACGAAAGCCCGACGACTTTGATCGGAACAACAACCATTGGATGTTCCCGCAAGGCGGCCTCGAGGAAGGCGAAGATATAGCCAAAGCTGCGGAGCGTGAAATTTGGGAAGAAACCGGACTTAAGTCTTTGCGTTTTATGTATTTGTCTGACAAAACCAATACGTATTCTTGGTTACCTGGTTTTAGTCATGATTTTCGGGGGCAACGCCAAAACATTGCATACTTTAGCTTTATGGGGAATGACGCGGAAATAAATTTAACGAACCACGAGGTTGTGGAATTTGAATCATTCCAATGGGTGGAGCCAAATAAGCTTATGCAGACCATACATGAGTTTCGCAAACCCCTCGCTGAACTTGTCATACAGGATTTGAAAGAAATGGCTGAAAAGGGTATAATAAATATTGGCAAAAATTACCAATTTTAAACAAGCAAAAATCCAACTAAAGCTATTTTGTTCAATTTTACTTAATTTTATTTAATTTTGCTCAATCAAAAAATGATTAGAACACGTTTTGCTCCATCACCCACAGGCTTTGTGCACATAGGCAGTTTAAGGACTGCGCTGTTTTCGTTTTTGTTCGCACGGTCGCAAAAAGGCGCGAATATCTTACGAATTGAAGACACCGACCAGAATCGGAAGGTTGAAGGCGCGCTTGAAAATTTATTAAAGGTCATGAAGGAAGTCGGCGTGGAATTTGACGAGGGTTTTTTTGTTAAAGAAGACGGTACAATCGGGGAAAAAGGAGAACACGGACCATACCTGCAATCTCGGCGTTTAGACAAATATCAAGCATACGCGAAGCAGCTGGTTGATGAAAAAAAGGCTTACCATTGTTTTTGCTCGCAGGAAAGACTCGAAGAACTGAAAAAAGAACAGGTGGCGCTTAAAAAACCGCCCATGTATGACAGGCTTTGCAGAAATTTAAAAGATGCTGAGATACAGGCAAAATTAGATGAATTCAAGACGGCGGGGAAAAATTCCGTAATTCGCTTTGCCATTCCCGAAGAAGGCAAAACCGTTATCCATGATTTAATTTATGGCGATATTACCTATGACAACAAAATTTTAGACGACCAGGTCATTATTAAGTCAGACGGTTTTCCCACATATCACCTTGCCGTTGTTGTGGATGATCACGAAATGGAGATTACGCACGTCATAAGAGGCGAGGAATGGCTGCCCTCCACGCCAAAACACTTGCTAATATATAAAGCCTTAGGCTGGGAACCGACACAATTTGCACACCTGCCCTTAATACTCAACCCGGACAAATCCAAATTATCCAAACGCCAAGGCGATGTGGCAGTGGAAGATTTTTTAAGGCACGGCTATCTTAAAGAAGCGCTTTTAAACTTTGTGGCATTTTTAGGCTGGAACCCCAAAACCGACCAGGAAATTTTTAGCCTCGAGGATCTTATTGCCCAGTTTGACCTGGCCAAAGTCAACAAAGCCGGAGCCGTATTTGACGACAACAAGCTGGACTGGTTTAATTCGCAGTACATTAAACAGCTTTCACCCGAGGAATTGGCGGAAAAATTAAAACCCTTTTGGCAAAAGGCCGGAGTGGATTTAACTAAATATAATATAAAATTTCTGGTTGCCATTGCAAAGCTTGAACAGGAACGGCTAAAAAAACTTTCCGAGATAGGGGAGAGTACAAAATATTTCTTTAACCCTCCCGAATATGACGGCAGTCTTTTAGTTTGGAAAAAATCCACAGCCGAAAACGCCAAAGCCAGACTTGAGGAATTAAAACAACTATTTATAAACCTGTCCGATGAAGAATTGCAAAATTCAACTAATCTCCAATTAAAGTTGGAAACTCACATTACAGCTATTGGCTCGGACAAAGGCAGTGTCTTATGGCCGCTGCGAGCTGCCCTTACCGGCATGGAAAAAAGCCCTCCGCCGGTAGATATTGTTTCCATAATCGCCCTTGGACCTGGCAAACAAGAAATAATTGAACGTTTAAATTTGGCCATTTCAAAATTATAAGAAAATTACCCCGAGTAAAAACTCGGGGTTTTATTTGCTCATGTCTCCATTGGTATTAAGGCCCTTTACAAACACTCTTAACAATTGATTAAAACGTGAGTATTTATGATATAATATAAGATATGAAAAGTTCGATTGAAACCAAAATCAAAGCTGGCATATTTTGCGGTATTGTGCTTATTTCTGCTGCCTATTTTGCCACATTTGCTTACGCGGATAGCGAAACCGACCAGTTAAATGAGCAAAAAAAGCAAATGCAGCAAAAATTGGAAGGCTTAAACTCTCAAATTAAGCAATATACCAACCAAATAGAGAAGGCCAGGTCCACCGCCAACACTCTAAAAAACGAAATTTCAATTTATGACCAAGAAATTGCCAGGGCCGAGCTTCAAATACAAGCAAAACAAACCCAAATAGATGACACAAAGCTTCTTATTTTTGAACTGGAAAAACTTATTGATAAAAAAATTAAAGAAATTGGCGAAAATAAGAAAATTTTAGCAGAGTTGATCGTACAACTTAACGAGTATGATGACAACTACGTGCTAAAAACCAGCCTATCCAGCGGCAGCCTTTCTGAATTTTTAGACCAAATACAATATACCCAAAGTTTCCAAGGCAAGGTTTATCAAATCCTTCAAAAAATTAAGGAGTTAAAGGCAAGAATGGAAGCGCAACAAAAAGACTTGGAGATTCAATTAAAAAGTCTTGAGGAATTAAAAAAACAATTGGAAATAAGCCAGCAAGAAATAGAAGAACAGCGCGGACAAAAACAAAAACTTCTTAACCAAACGCGCGGAATTGAAGGAAATTTTCAAAAACTATTAGGCCAAAGTAAAAAAGAAGAGGCCGATATCCAAAAAGAAATTGACGGTTTGGACGCTGAAATTCGAAAAAAACTTGGCAATAAAAGCACGCCAAAGGCAAAAGGCGTACTGGCTTATCCTATGGACGGAGTGCTTACGCAAAAATATGGAAACACGGGCTTCACCTCCCTCGGCTATACTTTCCACAATGGTATAGACATAGCAGCCCCGGCCGGCGAGCCAATATACGCCGCGGCCGACGGCACTGTGTTATATACTGACCATTCGGACACAGCTTACGGAAATTGGGTTGCCATTAAACACAGTTTAAAGGAAGGAACTGTAAATATTATTACTTTAAGCGCCCATATGCGCAGTATAAAAGTAAGTCCCGGCCAAAAGGTAAGCCAGGGCGACGTAATTGGCTACGAAGGCAATACTGGTAACACGACAAAAAAACTTTATGGACCTGAGCGCGGCTACCACATACACTTTGGCGTCTATGATGCCGAAGGGTTTGGGGTAAACACGGGCACATACAGTAAAATATATGGTTCTTATAAAGTACCTTACGGTTATACATATAACCCCATGGACTTCCTTTAAAAACAATTTTAGAAACCAAAATGAGCAAAGCTAAAAAATATTTTATTTTATTGTTGGGCATGCAAATTTTATTTGCCCATGCCAACATTGCCCATGCTATTTCCGGTGATGATCCCACAAAGGGGGTCACACAATATACTGGAGTCCAGTCACAAATTGAGGAATTTCTGTGCGCTCCGACAAATAATAACCAAGGCGCGACACCATCTATAACAGATGCCGGTAAGGGCACTGGCTCAGGCACAGGGGCCACTAGCGGAAAAACTAGTGAGCAACTTAGCTACGAAGCGGGCAACCGCAATACCGCGAAATATGACCTTTACAACTGCATAAACCGTATTTACCGATTTGCCATAGTCTTGGCGGCGGCCATTGGGGTATTGTTTATTGTCATTGCCGGCTATTTATATATGTCTTCGGAAGGCAACAATGAATCCATAACGAAAGCCAAGGAAATTTTAGTTACAACCATAACTTCATTTGTTATTCTGTTTATGGGCTATATATTCCTTAGGGCTATTAACCCGGAACTAATCGAATTTAAAAATATCCAACCGCCGAGCGTAGCCCTATTGCGTGCAACAAATACTCCTGAACAAATTAGGGAACAAGTTGAGGCTCTGCAAAAAACTGGCCAAATACCTGACGAAGGTAACGGCGGCGGCAATACTGCCATAATTGCTTCCTCTGGAATTGCCGGTTGCCAAAGCTGCGATGACTACAGTAAATATTTTAAGTATAATTCAACGCAAAAACCTGGAAAAAATACCTGGCTCAATCGGGATGTTATTACCTATCTGCAACAAGTTAAAAATTTATATCCAAATTTTACGGTCACCGAAGCCTATCCTCCTACAGTGAACCATGCTGATGCTTGCCACTTCAATGGCACATGCGTCGATATTGTAGCGTCAAATAATTCCAAACTTGAAATTGAAAATCTTTGCACTGCTTTAAAAGAAGCTAGTAGTAATGTTTGGAGTCTTGGAGATGCTCAATCTCAACTGACTTGGAATATTCAAATATTAAATGAATATCCTTCCTCTATGAATCCTTTTAAGTGTGGAATAGCCGCAAACCAATATAAAACAACTACTGGGGGGCATTTTCACATTAAAGTTAGGCATCAATAATTTATAAATAATTGCAAATCAAAATACATAAATAACTATCCTATCATAAAGATTAATCCCACCTAAGAGGGGATTAATCTTTATTTTAAACGATCGTATATAATAGATTAGATTTATAATAAAAGAAGTATAGAGAATAAAATCCCATTTCAAGCATTATACATTCGCATTACACAAAATAAATATAAACAATAAATTAAAAATTATATTCTATATTATTGTACGCAACACATATAAAGAAAGAATGAACTGGTAATAAATACAAAGGCTTAAATATACCCCATGCGTCGCATAAGATACATTGTGCGACGCAATAGATATATTAAAAACCCCGCTTCCCTGGGGTTTTTAATATATCCCACTTACCATTTAGCGATTATCATTTTTTACTTTTCTAAGCTCTCTAACGACTTGTGTAAGGACTTTAAGTACGTAGTTTAATTGCTGTTTGTTAGTATGTTTACCCATGGTTATTCGTATACTTGAAAAACACTCTTCATCAGACCGCCCTATCGCCTTAAGCACGTGTGAGGGCTCGCTTGATTCAGTCGCGCAGGCGCTGCCGGTTGCAACGCTAATTCCATATGCGTCTAAATATAACATAAGCATTTCCCCTTCTAAACCCGGTATTGTCAGATTTATATTATTTGGCAAAAAATAATTATTACTACTGTAATCAAAATATTTATTGAAAGACGAATTTTTAGCTTTTATATAGCTATTATCGCTGCCATTAAAAAGTACATTAGGAATTGTTTTTTTAAGTCCTCTTATTAAGTAATCCCTTAACTTCAAAAGGCGGCTCACTTCTTTTATCCTTGATTTTTGTACTATTTGTAAAGCCTCCGCCATACCCACAATCCCCGCCACATTCTCCGTCCCGCTGCGTAAATTTTTTTCCTGCCCGCCTCCGTATATCAGAGGCTTTAAAAACACTCCCTTACGAACATATAAGCACCCCACCTGTTTAGGACCGTAAATTTTGCTTGCGTTTAATGTCATTAAATCCACGCCCAAATTTTGAACATCCAAATCCAAAAAACCGGCGGCCTGGCATGCGTCAATATGAAAAACAATTTCAGCTTCTCCCCGCTTTCTCCGCGCGAGGTTGTGGCTACGGATAATTTTAGAAATTTCTGAAATAGGTTGAATGGTGCCAACTTCATTATTCGCGTACATTATGCTCACTAATCGGGTGTTGGGTAGAATGCTTTTTTTAAACTCACTAAGCACTACCCTGCCCTGCCCATCTACCGGCAAATACGTAACCTTGCATCCTTTATTCTCAAGCTCCCTGCAAGGCTCCAGCACGGCATGGTGTTCTATGTTCGTGGTTATAATATGCGGTTTTATTTTGGCATCGAATTGCCAACCGCCAAACATGCCCAGAATAGCCAAGTTAGCGCTTTCTGTACCCCCGGCGGTGAAAATGATTTCCGAAGGATCGGCATTTAAAATATTTGAGATTTGCTTTCGCGCTCCGGCCACTGCTTCAGCCGCGCGCTTCCCTTCATAATACAGGGCGGACGCATTGCCAAAATCGCCGCGCAAAAATGGCAGCATGCGCTCAAAAACTTTCAAATCCAGCGGCGTAGCGGCCGCATGGTCCAAATAAACGCGCTTAGATATTTTTTTAAACTTGGAAAGCATATTTATCCAAAATGGCTTTTAAGCCCAAATTAATTAAGAAAAATTACTGGCCTTTTATATTTACCGGGAAGATTTAACAAATCCGGCAGCCTGCGCTTCCGCTTCGGTGTTAAAACACTGTTCAGGATTGGTACGGTCATAAAAGGCTCCTTTGGGCATATGATAAATCTTTTTTTTTGAACTGGAGATATTGCCCTTAATTTTACACTCAGCGGGAGCAAGAGTCTTAGAAGTAGTAGAGCTTGCTGCTGGCTCAGTTGTTACTGCATCCCCTTTTACCTCGCCTGCCGCCTTAGCTGGCTGCTGAGTTTTATTTGTGGTATAATTAATTTGTTGCTTAGCCTGTTGTCTGGAAGCGTATTTATCATACTGTCCGGAACCAAACCCTACAAAAAATACCACAATAAAACCAAGAATGAGCATAAGCTCTTTATTATGTTCCTGAATTATATTTTTTAATTTTTCGTAAGTCATGCTTATATAAAAAATAATAGCATGCTTGCGTGATTTTGTGTATCCTTTATTTATGGAAACAAGCCAAGTTTACCGATATGCATTTGTTCTAGGACGCGTATATAGCCTTTCAATAGCCGAACTTATAGCAGTCCTGGAAAAACCGGATTCCGCCTCCGGGCTTACCGGCGGCCCAGTAAAAATTTTAGAGGCGTCCCCGGAAATCCTTATTATTGAAACCGAAAAAGCACTCCTGGTGGACCGTCTCCAAAAACGCCTTGGCGGCGTAGTAAAAATACTAAAAGTAATAAATGCGGTCAAAAAACGAGACCAAGATTCAGTTAATTTTGCCTTAAAACATTATTTTAAACCCAGTGTAATTAAAAAAGACTTTTTTAAGGATTACAAGGGCAAAAAACAGTTCGGGCTGAGCATATATATTCTTGACATGGATGTTCTAAAACCCGCTCCCCGACTTGAAAAAAACGAAAACGGGCCTGTACAAAATATATTCAGCGAACCCAAACGCGTAGGCATGATGGTAAAAACAACCTTAACGGAACTCGGCGCTAGCGTAAGATTGGTACTCCCTGAATTCAACTCTCTCTCCCTAGCTTCGGTTGTGGTTACAAAAAATTTACTTTTGGAAAAGGGAGCGGAAATTTGTTTGCTCGTAAAAAAAGATACTGTGTATACCGCCAAAACCCTTGTCGTTCAGGATTTTGAAGACTATGGACGGCGTGATTACCAAAGACCGGCGCGTGATGAAAAACAAGGCATGATACCACCAAAAGTGGCTCAAATTATGTTGAACTTAGCAAATGCAAAAAATGGTGATTCCATATTTGATCCTTTTTGTGGCATTGGCACCATAGTGCAAGAAGGTCTACTGCTGGATTATAAGATGCTAGGCAGTGACATAAATAAAATTGCCATACGCGGCTCGGAGCAAAATTTAGAATGGTTTAGAAACAGATATAAAATTCCTCCCGGAAAATATCATCTGGAAATTTCAGACGCCAGGGATGTGGCAAAGCTTATGGCTGGGCAAAAAATACAGGCCATAGTTACCGAGGGCACGCTTGGACCTGTATATTCAGAATTCCCAAAATCGCACGAAATTGAAGCCAATTTTAAGGAACTAACCAATTTATATTCGGAATGTTTTAAAGAATTTTCAAAAATCATCGAGAAAGGCCAACGAATTGTAATGTGCATACCCGCGTATCGTAAAAACCGCGACCAATATACCATGTTCCCGAGCCTTGACTTTGCCAACAATTTAGGATATAATTTAGTGGATATTATTTCTCCAACAATTACAAAACGTCTTAAGTTTTTAAAACTTACCAATAGAAATACGGTAATTTACGACCGTAAAGACCAAATTGTAGCGAGAGAAATAGCAATTTTTGAAAAGTCTTAAACCTTTTCAAAAATAAGCACCAAATTACAAGCATCAAATCCCAAATAATATTTGATTGTGATTTGAAATTTGGTATTTGAGATTTAAAATTAACAAAGTTAATTTTTTATATGGCACATAAAAAGGCAGGCGGCAGTACCAGTTTAGGCCGCGATTCAGTTTCTAAAAGATTAGGTATTAAAATATTTGGTAACCAAGCGGTAAAGAAAGGGCAAATTATTGTCCGGCAGCACGGAACCAAATACGCGGCGGGGAAAAACGTAAAAGTGGGTGGTGACTCTACTCTTTTTTCATTGACAGACGGTGTAGTTAAATTCCAAAACAAGCAAATCCGAAAATTCCATGGCAACCTCAGAAAAACCAGGGTTGTAAATGTCGTATCGACATCAAAAAAAACTCTCTAACACCTACTTGCCACATAACCGAAATAGTATATTTCTGTCATTTCAAAACCCCGCAATAACGGGGTTTTAATTGTTTAATATGTCCTTAAGGCTCCCCTATCTTGAGCAAACGAAGCCTTTTTATATTTCACTCCACTTTTGATAAATAGTCTTAGGCCTTCCCTTTCAATTTTACTACAGCCTTCATAAACCCACCAAACAACGGATGAGGTTTCAATGGCCTGCTTAAAAACTCGGGGTGAAATTGGGAACCTACAAAATACGGATGGTCTTTAAGTTCAATAATTTCCACCAGCTTACCATCCGGCGTAGTGCCGGATATGACCAAGCCAGCTTCTTCCAATTTTTCCCGGTATTCATTATTAAATTCATAACGATGTCTGTGCCGCTCGTTAATTAGCGCCTTGCCGGTCTTTTTAATCAGGCCGGATGATAGGTAAGAGGCTTCGGTCTTGGTACCACGCGCTATAACGCAGTCCCAACCCCCAAGGCGCATGGTGGCGCCGTACTCTCGGTTAAGCAACTTCTTTTCCTGATCCGGCATAATATGAATAACCGGATGCGGAGTATTTATATCCACTTCCGTGGTATTGGCTTTTTTAAGTCCCGCAACATTGCGGGCAAACTCAATAGTTGCCATTTGCATACCATAACATAGGCCCAAGTAAGGAATGTTATTCATCCTGGCATACCTAATTGCGTCTACCATGCCTTCTGTACCGCGGCTGCCAAACCCTCCTGGAACCACAATGCCGTCAAAACTCTCCAGCACGGCCTTAGCGCCTTCTTTTTCTATTTTAGAAGCGTCTATCCAGCTAAGCACGGGCTTTACTTTATGAGCCCAGCCAGCATGCTTAATAGATTCAATTACCGAAACATATGAATCTGACAGCTGAAATTTACCAACTCCAAAATATTTGCCAACCACCGCAATGTTTATCTGCTTTTTTACGCTGTTTATGGTAGCGACCAGCTTGCGCCATTCTTTAAGATCCTGCTTCCTTGCGGGCAATCCCAATTTTTCCAAAACCAGCTCTCCGGCTTTTTGCTTTTCCAATACCACCGGCACCTCATAAATACTGGCTACATCGGGGTTTGAAAACACCGAACGCTTTTCAACATTGCAAAACAAAGCCACTCGCTCTTTACGACGTTCGTCAATGGGGACTTCGGAACGTCCCACAATTATGTCCGGCTCAATACCCATGGAGTTTAGCATGCGCACCGACTGCTGAACTGGCTTGGATTTCATTTCACCCAAGTATGATGGGATAGGCAAATATGCCACGTGAATATGAAGAATATCGGCCGGATTACGCAATGTCATAATTCTGGTTGCCTCGAAAAAAATAGCATTCTGATATTCCCCAACTGTACCCCCTAATTCAACTATGCATATATCATAACCTTTTCCCGCCTGGTGCCAGCGACGAATGATTTCGTCAGTAACATGAGGTATGGCTTCAACATCCTCCCCATCATATTCAAAAGCCCGTTCCTTACGCAAAACCTCGGCATAAATTTGGCCGGTGGTAATATAATTTGCCCTGTGTATAGGCTGATCTATAAATCTCTCGTAATGACCAAGGTCCTGGTCAGTCTCAATCCCATCTACCGTGACAAACACTTCGCCATGCTCCTGTGGACGAATAGTACCGGCGTCCTGGTTTAAATACATATCGGTCTTAACTGGGCTTACCGTATACCCCTTAGACTTCAAAATCAATGAAATAGAAGCCGAGGTTATACCCTTCCCAATTCCAGAAATAACTCCTCCGGAAACAAAAATAAATTTGGTGTTTGGTCTTTTATTTTTTTGTTTTGCAGTCTTTTTCTTGGCCATACGGTAAAAATTAAGAATAAATTTTCTATAAAAAATAATTTGTCAAAAAATCCCTAAAATAAATCATCCCCAGGCTCATACCAAACTGTAAAATATAATTATTTGCTCTGTTTTTAGGGCAACAAAACTAAATTTGACAAACCAAAGAGACCAAAAAACCCTCTAAAAATATAGATCTGGTTTTTCGGGATAAAATTACACGGTGTTGATCTGACATCAGACAGTGGTTAAAAAATCCAGGGCGCTAATTAACGAGAAAATAGAGGCGCGGGCGGGGCAACCAGAGACTCATCCTTATCCATAGACCTGTTAATATAAGCCATAAGGACCATGGCGGTCATTGAGGCAACAAAAGTTATAATAAATATATGAATGTAATTTTTTGTTTGTGGTGAAATATGTTTTGAATTCTTTGACATTTTTGTTAATTAATTGTTTTTTTAATTATATTTTATTTCAATACCCTGCTATAAACCTCCTTTAACGTCTAGTCGGGCTTTTATCAAAGTAGCTCCGACCTTAATTGTTATTTCATGCATACCGAGCGCCTTAATAGGTTTAAATGAAACTACCTGCTGCTTAATAAAATTAGCTCCCAACTGGCTATTTAACAACTCAACTATGTCTTTTTCATGCACGCCGCCAAAAACCTGTCCTTGTTGTCCAGTTTTTACATGAATGGTAAATATTTTACTTTCCAATAGGCGCTTAAATTCATCTTGCTTAAAGAGTTGCCTGTTCTTTTTGGCGTCCGCTTCCTTTTGTTCTTTTTGCATTCTTGCTTGTATCTCAGGCGTTGCGGGTTCGGCCAGCTTTTTTGCTATTAGAAAATTTTTCGCGTACCCGTCGCTTACTTCGGCAATTGTCCCCTTCTTGCCCCCGCCCGGAACATCTTTCAAATAAATAATCTTCATGTTCAGAAAACTCAATTATACCCTTAAACAAAAAACTCTCCGAAAGGAGAGTCCACTCGGCTTACCCGAGGCTCTTTATTATTATAACGGTTTTAACTGCTTTGGCAAAGTGAGTTTTTCCACAAGTCTTATATTTTTAAATACCTTCGAATAGCTAAAAAAGTGGAAAAAAGAGATAAAATTGAAGAAATAAATAACAACATAAGCACCAAGTACCAAAAATTAAAGATATTTGTGCTAAAAACCGTAACTTCTGGATTTACAAACATGGCTATACGAGGCAACAGCTTGCCAAATACCGGCAAAAATATTGCGGCGGTTATAGTTGTAGCGAAAATACTGTAAAGCATGGTCTCAATTAAAAATGGTCCCCGAATATACCAATTTGTCGCCCCCACCAAACGCATTATTTCTACTTCTTCCCGCCGGTTATAAATTGTAAGAGTAATGGTATTGTAAACAACCAATACCGCAATGAGCGAAAATACTCCAACCAGGACCAACCCGAGAGAAATAATAAAATTCAAAATTTTACTTAGCCGTTCTATAATAGCTCGATTATCTTCAAAATTGACTTTCGAAATAAAATTGTTATATTTTTCCGACTTTAGAAGCTCGGCAATTGCCGGATAATCTTCCAAATTACCTGCTTTTATGTTTAAAGTAGCCGGGAGAGGGTTTTCATCCAACTCGTTTAAGGATGCCAATATTGTCGGGTCATTTTCATGCTTATTCCTAAAATCATTAAAAGCTTTTTCAGCTGAAGTATATTCAACCATTTTTACCCTGGAGTCACTTTCCAATTCGGATTGAATAACTGTAATCTGGCTTTCTGCCAAACCTATTTTAAAATAAGCGCTGACATCCACTGTATTTTCAATAGCCTTTAAGCTATAGCTGGTAATCCCAAACATTAAAAACAAAACGGAAAAAATTACCAAAGTAATTGCCATAACCATGGTGGCGGCCGCTGAAAGCCAAATATTGCGCCAAAAATTTACAAATCCGGTTTTAACCGCGCGAAGCAAGGACGTAGAGTCAAACATTTTACTGGATTAAAATTATTATTACAATTTATACTAGAGTTTATAATGGCCTTTTTCCTGTTGATGAGTAATTTTCCCGTTTTCAATGGTAATAACCCTTTTTTGAATTCTATTAACAATATCCGCCGCATGAGTTGCAAGCATGACCGTAGTGCCAAATGAATTAATTTTTAAAAGCAAGTCAATAATTTCTTTGGCATTTACTTCGTCCAAATTCCCAGTCGGCTCGTCGGCAAGCAGTAAAACAGGCCGATGTGCCATACTTCTGGCTATGGCTACCCGCTGTTTTTCCCCGCCTGACATTTCGTCAGGAAAACTATTTCTCTTATGCAGAAGACCGACTAACTCTAAAATTTTTGGAACGTCTTTGTCTATTTTAGCCATGCTATGCCCGCACACTTCCATGGCAAAAGCCACGTTTTCAAATGCCGTCCGTTTTGGCAAGAGCTTTATATCTTGAAACACCATACCAATTTTCCTGCGTAAATAAGGCAGTTCGGCTTTTTTTACGCTGGAAATGTCTATATCATCAATTAAAATTTTACCTCCGTCTACCTGCTCTTCCCCTATAACCAGCTTAAGAAGGGTG
This sequence comes from uncultured Candidatus Saccharibacteria bacterium, assembly GCA_964589415.1. Classification (GTDB taxonomy): domain Bacteria; phylum Patescibacteriota; class Doudnabacteria; order UBA920; family UBA920; genus CAZPRQ01. Next base: position 1,526 of record CAZPRQ010000025.1, on the reverse strand, counting down.
GATTTTCCCGCCCCGGACATTCCCACTAAAGAAATAAATTCGCCATGGTGAATTTCTAAATCAATGCTGTCTAAAGCCTTGGCCTGGTTGTAATGTTTGGTAACTTTTTCAAATCTAATCATATAAACCGAGAGGCTATGCAATGAACCTGGAAAATTATAAATCAAATAAATACGCGAATATAAAGTATTACCATTATACCAAAATTTTTGCTATTACGCACTTTTTTCCAGGTATGCCTCTACAAATTCATCCAATTCTCCATTTAGCACAGACTCGGGGTCAGAAGTTTCAAAATTTGTCCTGTGATCTTTTACCATTTTATATGGATGCAGCACATAACTGCAGATTTGATTCCCCCATTCAGCGGATTTAAACTCACCTCGCAAGTCCTGTTTTTCTTTCTGTAATTTTTCTTCTTCCAATGCCTTAAGCTTTGCCATTAAAATTTTCATTGCCAATTCACGGTTTTGGTGCTGGCTGCGCTCGTTTTGAATACTAACGCGAATCCCCGTTGGTATGTGGGTTATGCGAATGGCGGAATAAGTGGTGTTAACCGACTGCCCACCATGACCAGAGGACGTATTGGCTTCTATTTTCAAATCTTTTGGGTCTATAAGCAGTTCTTCCTTTTCTTCCAAAATAGGCAATAACTCAAGCAGCGCGAACGAGGTTTCCCGCGTATGAGCTGGATTAAACGGACTCAAGCGCACCAAACGATGCACCCCGGCTTCACTCTTAAAAAGTCCGTAAGCATAAGGGCCATATACTTCCACAACGGCCGATTTAATCCCTCCCTGTTCACCCCGGGAAAGTTCTAAAATTTCTGTAGCAAAACCTTTTTTTTCAGCATATCGCAAAAACATTCTAAGCAACATATCTGCCCAATCCTGGGCGTCCACTCCCCCCGCACCGGCATGGATGGAAAAAATGGCGTTATGATCGTCGTATTTTTTAGAAAGCAAGGCCATAAATCTATTTTTGCCGTAGCGAGATTCCAATTCCTCAACTTGCTTTGTTATAAAATCCGTATCTTCTCTTCCGGCCTCGCCGCTACTTCTCACCAAATCATCCAACGCGCTAGCGTCTTTTTCAAGCGAAACCCAAAAATCATAGAACTTTTTAATTTGGCTATGCTCTTGGCTCAATTTTTGCGCATGCTCGTTGTCATCCCAAAAACCGGGTTGCTGCATAGCATCTTCCAATTCCAAAATTCTCTGCTCCTTCTGAGCCAAATTTAAATGGTCCTTTAGTCTTACAACTTCGGATTTTAAATTAATTAGTCGTTTATGCAATTCATTCATAGCCAATATATTATGTCAGATATCTGTTTATTTGCCAAAAATTCCAACAATTAAAACCTTTTTAAAAAATCTTTTCAAAAAACCAAATATCCATTATACTACGCGTAGTTCCAAAAAATTCTGGGGGAATATGTTTAGAATTCTTTGCGTTGCCGTATTGTGGGCAATAAGCTTTCGCGCATTAAGCTTGTACGACCACGAAAACAAGGTTTTGAATTTTGG
>CAZPRQ010000024.1:0-19051 GCA_964589415.1 uncultured Candidatus Saccharibacteria bacterium | reverse complement strand
TTACTCCAAGGCTATTTTCCCAGCCGTTATTTCCGCTAGTTCCGTAGTAATTTTATTCTGCCTTAATTGATTATAAGTTAAAGTTAAGTCTGCTACTAAGTCCCCGGCCGATTCAGTGGCATTTTTCATCATAACCATGCGGGCGGAATGTTCCGAAGCATCCGATTCCAGTATGGCTTCGTATATTTGGCTTTCTAAAATTCTTGGCAAGAGGTGTTCCAGTACGTCTTTGGGGTCCGGTTCAAAAATATATTGTACGTCTGTTGGTAGGGGGTCAAAATCTTCTTCTGCCAGCACTTCGGTAATACTTTCGGAAAAAGGCAAAAGCTGTTTTAGTACGGGTTTTTGGGAGAGCGTGGAAATAAACTGGTTGTAGATAATATATATTTTTCGGTATTTACCGGAGGAATACATTTCCCCAATCATTTGAGCGATTGGGTAAATTTCTTCGGCGGAGATTGTCCTATCCAGTTTTGGAAAGTCCGCAATAACGTTTCTTTTTAACAAGGACAGCGTGAAATTACCTTTTTTGCCGTAAGTAATAATTTCGGCAATTATTTCCGGCTCGGTTTTTTCCAGGTTTTTCAGTGTCGTTAGTAAATTTGTGTTCAGGCCGCCTACGAGTCCTTTATTGCTAGACAGGTAAATAATGCCTATTTTTGGAGCCGACGGATGCACATTAATAAGCGGGTGGTAAAACGCGCCTGTTCTTGAAATGTTTTGAATAAGGTTCCATGCCAATTCCGCGTAGGTGCGGTTGTTTAAAGCCATGGTCTGGGCGCGCTTCATTTTAGCGGCGGACACCATTTGCATGGCACGGGTAATTTTTCTCGTACCCTGGACCGACCTTATTCTTCTTTTAATATCTCGCAACCCTGGCATACAAGTGATTAACTAAAATTAAATAAAATTAAGTAAAATTGAACAAAATTATTTTACAGTTTCAAGGAATTGTTCTATTGCTTTTTTGAGCTTGTTTTCAGTGTCTTCGGTCAATTCCTTGCTGGTTTGGATTGCTTCCAGTACTTCCCTTCCCTGCACAGACATGTATTTATAAAAAGCTTTTTCCGCCTCATGTATTTTTTCTACCGGTATGGGGTTAAAGTAGCCATTGGCTACGCCATAAATAATACATACCTGGTTTTCCATTGCTACCGGTGCGTACTGAGGCTGTTTTAGAATTTCATTCATACGGCGGCCAAGTTCAAGCTGGCTTTTGGTGGTTTCGTCCAAATCCGATCCAAACTGCGCGAAAGCTTCCAGTTCACGGAATTGAGCCAGGTTAAGCTTGAGTTTGCCGGCTACTTTTTTCATGGCCTTAGTTTGGGCGGAAGACCCGACACGAGAAACAGAAATCCCAATGTTTAAAGCCGGTCTAACTCCTTTGTAGAAAAGGTCCGTTTCAAGGAAAATTTGCCCGTCTGTAATGGATATGACATTGGTTGGAATATAGGCGGAAACGTCACCGGCCTGGGTTTCAATAATAGGCAATGCCGTAAGCGAACCACCACCAAAATCCTTATTTAGTTTAGCCGCGCGTTCCAGTAATCGACTATGTAAATAAAACACATCGCCCGGATAAGCTTCACGACCCGGCGGGCGCCTAAGCAAAAGCGATATTTCACGGTACGCAACAGCTTGCTTGGAAAGATCGTCATAAACCACCAGGACGTCTTTGCCCTGATCCATAAAATACTCACCCATAGCGCAGCCTGAATAAGGGGCAATATATGACATGGCGGCAGGTTCGGACGCGGAAGCGGAGACAACAATTGTGTAGTCCATGGCGCCATGTTCTTCCAAGGTAGATACAATTTTGGCGACTTTCGATTCTTTTTGGCCGATTGCGACGTAAATGCAAATCATGTTTTGGCCTTTTTGATTTATAATGGTGTCTATTGCCACTGCGGTTTTACCTGTTTGCCTGTCACCAATTATAAGTTCTCGCTGTCCACGGCCTATCGGTATAAGGGCGTCAATGGCTTTTATACCTGTCTGCACAGGCTGTTTAACAGATTCGCGCGTAATAACGCCCGGGGCTATTTTCTCAACAGGATAAAAGTTTTGAGTTTCTATATTTCCTTTTCCGTCTTTAGCTTCCCCTAAAGCGCCCACTGTCCTGCCGATTAGAGCTTCGCCCACCGGTACGGAAAGGATTTTGCCAGTCAACCTAACAGTATCGCCCACTCTGACTTGCGAATAATCTCCTAAAATAATGGCTCCCACCATATGCTCTTCAAGGTTTAGCGCAACGCCGTAAATGGGATCCTTCATGCCGGAGGAAGCCGCGCTGTCAGAAAAATCCAACATTTCCATGCTGGCAACTTCCTTTAGTCCTGAAATACGGGCAACGCCGTCCGCCACTTCCAATACAGTACCCACGCTTTCCACGTTGGTTTTTGGCTTATACTGTGAAATTTTTTCTTTAAGCTGCGTTATAATAGCTTCGTGTGATGGCATATATGTTGCGGTTAAATCTTGAATTATGATTTTAATAACTGGTTAAGTTCTTCTAATTGGGATTTTACGCTGCCGTCCACCAATTTGTCGTCCATTTTTACCACCACTCCGCCCAATATTTCATTGTCAGTTTTTTGAAGTGTCTGCAGTTTTGCGTTTGCAATCCTATTCAATCCGTCCATGCTTTCTTTGTCCAATTTTAGTCCCTTGGCCGTGGTAATTTCTGCTTGAATAACACCCGTTTCCTTATGCATGAGTTTGTTAAATTCCGCTTCTATTTCCGCAATTTTGCCCAAATCTCCCATGTCAGCCAGGATCTTGGCAAAATTTTCCAGAACTTTTTCCGCGTCTTTGCCCGAAACTTCCGAAACTGCCTGGTAAAGAGCTTTGGCGTATTCTTGGCTTGAAAATTTCATAAATAATTTATTCCTGGGCTTCTTTAATGGCGCCGGCAATAAGTTCCTTGTCTTTCTTCTCGTCTATTTTTGAACGTAAAACTTTTTCTGCCGCCGTGGTAACTAAATCCGCGACTTCAGCTTTCGCTTCTTCTACGGCTTGCTTTTGTTCGCTCTGTATTTGTGCTTTGGTCTGCCGCAAAATTTTAGACTGTTCTTCTTTTGTCATGGCGAGAATTTTTTCTTTCTCCGCTACAGCTTCCATTTCGGCTTTGGAAATAATTTCAGAGGCTTCTTTTCTGGCGTCCTGCATTGATTGCTGTTTCCACTCGTCGAATTCTATTTTTTGGCTTTCAATGTCCGCAGCGTCTTTTAAGGCCTTGTCTATTTTATCTGAACGTTCCTGCAGCTTTTTTCCTACCGGCTTAAACACCCATTTGTAGAGAATGGCAATAATTACGGCAAAGTTAAAAAGCTGGGCAATAAATAATTTCCAGTCCAGACCCAGTCTGCCTATGCCGCTTACTTTTTCCGTTTCACCTGCCGCTTCTGTCGCAGCATGAGCAGTTTTTATGAAAATGTCGAGAATATTTAGTAAATCCATAATATCTATTTAATGATTTAGCGATTTATTGATCCGCTGAAAAGCCGGGTCAATAAATCTAAAATCACTCAATTACAGGGTAAAGGTAATAACCAAAGCGTAAATTGCAATAGCTTCGGCAAAGGCCAAGGACAGCAGCATTGGTACGAAAATTTTGTCCACTGCTTCAGGGTTTCGGCCAATGCTTTCCATGGCTTTGGAAGCGGTTTTGCCAATTGCATATGCCGGCATAGTGCCGCCAATGGCAATGGTTGCAGCTTTGGCTAAGGCGATTACGGATTCTGAATCCATATATTTATCCTTTCGGTCCACACTTGCTCGACGATTTTATTTTATATGATTTAACGTCGTCTTGCGTGGTCAATTAATTTATCCACTGATGCACAAATTTTACGAAATATACCGAATTATAAATTTGTACATTGTCGATAAACAAACTTGATTTATATTTTTTGTTATTGTTATCGTTCCCGTTATTGTTATTGTAGGTGCTTTCGTTATTGTTCCCCTATCCCTCTTTCTACACTGCTGGTACCTGGTTTTCTTCCGCTTCAGCGTGCGCGGCTCCCTCGCCGCTTTCGGCATGGCCATGAGTATCTGTGGTTGCCAAATTCAAGTATACCAGTGTTAGCATGGAAAATACCAAGGCTTGTATGAGACCAACCAGTAACTCCAGCCCAATAAACGGCAGGGGTACCACATAAGCCATTAGGCTGGCAAGTACAGTGAGTAACACTTCTCCGGCAAAAACATTGCCATACAACCTTAGCGACAGGGAAACCATTTTAGCCACTTCAGAAAATATTTCAATTATACCTACAAAAAATTCTATTACCGCTGTAAGAATGTTTACGGGACTAAAGGAAATTATGGCCTTCCACAAATCTCCCAGCTTAATAAAACGGTTTGTGTATTTAAAAAAGCCAATGGCAACAATACCAAGCACATGGGAAGAAACAACCGCGAGTATTGCCATGGCAAGAGTCATATTCAAGTCGGTATTGCTGGGCCTTAACAGGGGTAATGCCGAAACTTCACCATTATGCAAAGCTGTAATGGTAATTGAGCCGGTTCCGGGAAGCAGTCCCATCCAGTTGGCAATTAAAATAAACAGGAAAAAACCTCCAATTATTGGGAGGAATTTAAGCGATTTTTTTCGATCGCCAGTTACTTGGTCCAAATAACTGAACATGGTTTCCACCAACCACTCAAAGAAATTCAAAAATCCTTTGGGTGCAATGTCTTTTGAGTAGTACTTACGAATTCCCAGCTGAACTGCTATTGCGAGCAAAACAAAAACTACCAGGGCAAGCGTGGTGTTTATGTAAGAGTTTGTTATGGGAAAATTCCCAATATGATGTATAGTTTCTGCCGCAAGCGGCGGTAAGTGGAGTTCCATTATTTCTTCATTAATTTAGCTAGTCGCTTAGTCTGGCGGTAAATGCCGACTGCCGAAGTTGCCATTGCAACAAGCAAGCATACAATAACCCAGTATTTAGTCCCCATTCTGGTGTCTATATACTTGCCGACGTAAATTCCGATTATGAGAGGGGCTGCCAGTATTACCGCAAAGTCCAGCCCGACAGAGACCATGGACATGGCGTTAAGCAGTTTTGGACTTTTTTTGGGGTGTGTAACTTCTTGGGCGTCCTTTAGTTCCAGCTCTTCCCTGTGCAGCTCATCCAAATTTATCCTGCCCGGTACCCTGTATTTTGTACTTTGCTTGTCATTTTGATCCATTTTGGTTTATTCGCAAAATTTAAAATATCGCATTAAATATAGTAAATAAATGCCCCATTTGTCAATATTCTAGTGACTTGACAAAAACGCTTTTACCAGTTGGTTCTGGGTCCATATGCGGGCATTTGGGGAGGCTTTTTCCACTTACCAAAAACCGCATTTTTTAAATAATTTTTGTTTGGTTTATGAATTCTGGCAAGTAATACATCTAGTATTAGCGGTCCAAAAAAACAATTATGCTTGTCCGTATATTTGAGGAATTGTTCAAAAGAAACCTCGAAAGGAATTATTTTTTCACCAGGATCCAGCATTTGTTTGGCAACTTTCTTACAGTCGCCGGCTATAAAAAAGTAAACTTGCTGCATGACCTTACCACTGGGATGATAGATTTTCCAAAGTTTCATGGTCCTTGGCACTAACCCCGTTTCTTCCTTCAATTCGCGCAAAGCGGCGTTTTTAGGGCTTTCCCCCGGTTTGTCCATTCTTCCGCTGGGCAAGTCAAAAAACCAATTTATGCCCGGTTGTTTTTGCTTTACCATAATTATTTTTTCCCCTACTGTCGGAATTACCACTACGGTATTTTGTCTTATAGCTTTTTCAAATGTCGCAACAGATCCGTCAAACATTTTTTGCGGCCATTGGTAAATGTCAAAAATTATTCCTTTAAAAACTCTATTGGCTTGTTTGGGTAGCGTTTGCATAAGAAGGAAAGTTCATTTATTTTGCCTGTTATTGTGAATTTTGATTGTAAGCGCGGGAATTTTTTATCTTTTCAAGTATATCGCTATAATTGGTCGGGATCTGAATTTCCTGTTTTTCCCCATAATCCTTAAATTCAGATTCAAAAGTCAGTTCGGCGTTAAAATCTAAATTTTCTATGGTTTCACGAATGCGCCTGTCTTGGGCCGACTCGCTTGTCTCTATTAACTTTCCATTTTTGAAACATACTTCATCTGCCTCGGGACAATTGCCATTATTAAAACCTGTTGGGTCGGCTATAAGCATGCCAGCTACAAATGCGTTTTTGCCATTGCCTATATGTCTCACACTGTTCGAGTTTTCCAGGTAATAGGTATAAATTTCAGTTGCGCCACCTAAGCAGGTGTATATTTTGTAGCTGGAATATACGGTAAGTCCTTGGGAATTTTGCGTTTTATTTTCCGGCTTGTAAACCCAGTCTTTGTATTGGTCTGTGCAAGAACCGTCTGCTTTTTCCGGAGCTTCAGGTTTGCGGTAAAGATAAGGATACGAGCCCGTATACCCACGTTCACTACTATTAGTGTTGTCATTTTTGTTAAGGAGTTCATCCAAATTCTCCGGGTACCCTTGGTAATCCTCCGCGTAACGTCGGAGTGCTTCCGTGTAAGTGTCTATGCCGCGAAGGCGCATTTCATCACGCGCGAAGGACGTGTTTTTGCCGTCAATATTATTTACCAATGAGGTAAACGACGGCATGCTCACGGTTATTACAACTCTGTAGAGCCTGGCGTTACCGGCTCCTACCCAGGTTTCAAATTTTTTTACTTCCATCTTTTGTAAAATTTGAGCTACTGCATTTTTAAAAGCAGCCGCGTCGTTTGGCTTAACTTCTTCCTTTTTAAGATTGAGTTTTTTAACAAACTCATCTATATACAAACTTAAGACATTGCGTAAGGCTTCTTTGTCGACTGTGTTTTCAAAGTGATACGTCTTTTTACCGTTAATATTTTCTGAACCCAGGCTTTTTCCAATGCGAATGACATTCCCTTCAGTCCAAATTTGCCCCAATTTAGTTTTAAATTCGTGCGATGCGATTTCACTATAAAAATTCGCGAATTCTTCGCTCGTATAGTCTTTATTTTTAGCTAATTCATCCAGTACTTTCATGTCTATTTTCATCCAGTCAGACTTTTTTAAGTCCTCTTCCTCCCCTATAAACCTGGTTAAAAGCGGGTTACTGCCAATGTTAATATATGCCACATTGTCTTTTGAAAGGCTTTCTACACCGGAAGAAAAACTGCTATTTCCGCTGGAGAAGGTATATGTAAGTTTATTTGAGGAGTCAATAAATCCCTTGGCAGTTTCGTCAATATACGAATCTATATCCACTTTAATTGTAAAATCTTTTAAAGCCATGCCGAGAAAAAGATTCGCGTCATTTATTGCGCCGGTGTCTTTATAAGTAATGCTGGTATGGCTTAGGTAGGAGGTTTTTTCATGCCCTTTTAGCAGCAGTTGCCAGACTTTAGTAGGATTCGCGTGCGCAAAAAAATACCCGGCCAGACCAACAATAACCAAAACAATCACTCCGGCCAGGGTTTTTTTGGGAATGCCTTTAAGGCCTTGTTCGGGTTTTAAAATTGATTCCGGTGTTGTTTGGAGATCAACTTTTGGAGCTTCGTTTATTTGAGTTTCCATATTTTCAGAGTAGTAAATAATGCATATATTATGTCAGATTTGCTTATACAACGCAAAAATACCCGTATAAGGGTGTATTTGTCCACACATTTTTCAATATTTTGTAGAGTTGCCAGCAGCTTCGAGTTTTCCCGTAGCTTATATTAAAATTTTTACAAAACCACTATTAGCATCTACTTCCACCCTATCTCCATCCTTCAAAAGTTGTGTGGCAACTTTTGTACCTATAATACAAGGTTTATTCATCTCACGAGAAATAATTGCTGCATGACATGTCACCCCACCCTCGTCAGTAACAAATGCCGCCGCTTTTTTCATAATAGGAACCATTTCGGGAGTTGTCATGCTGGTTACCAAAATATTTCCATCTTCAATCTTAGTAAAATCTTTTCTATCAGTAATAATTTTAACTACTCCTTGCGCTTTACCTTTGGAAGCAATATTGCCTTTGAATTCAGTCGCAGATGTAACGTCTTCTTTAAAAAAATCTATCAATTTTTTAGACTCCTCACCTATTAAGCAGCTAATTATTCCATTATCCATTAAGGTAGAGCAACCCTTAATACGTCCCTGCAAAATATCCTTGTTAGGGATGTTGTTGTTTAACAATTCTTCCCCACTGCATCTTAAAAATTCTTGATAACTCAAATCTAAAGATTTGGCCTTTTCTTTTAACATTGGTAGTGCTAAGAATTGAGCTTTATTAATTGTATCGGTTCTGTGGGTGCGGTAAAAAGCAATATATTGTAAAATATCCACCAGGGCACTATCCTTGTCTAATAGTCTTTTTGCATATTCAATAACCCGCTTTAATTTAATTTTTCCCTCATTCCATTCACGCAAAAATTTATCTTTATTGACATTTTTTAGTTTTGTTTCAGCTTCTTCAGTGGTATATTCTTTTTCTTCCCCATACCGAGCATTAAGCCAAATATATTTTTTCGCATGTTCGGCTAAATCTGTACAATTGATAAGATCGTATTCTTCCTGTTTGTAAAAATTATCCAAAAAAGGCATGTTTAATTCAGACATTAGTCCATCTGTTTCTTCGGTCGTTAGCTTTTTAGATAAAGCTTTTCTTAATGCATTTTCTGCAGGTTTTTCTAGGGCAAATATCAAAATTAAGGTGACCATGTAGTCTTGGTAAGCTCGATCAAAACTTTCAAAATCTTTCAACGCAGAATCTGTAAAACGCTTTTCTCTTTGTTGAAAATCTTTTTTTACAGAGTTAAATAGCCTTTCATCTTGCCAAGACTCTAAAGCCATATTTCCACTCTTTTCAACTTCTTTTTTACTGTAGTACCAAACGGACTCAGCATGAGCCAAGTGCATATAGCAAAAAGGCTCTTTTAAGACGCCCTTAAAAACATTTTTATCCCTGTAGCCCATACAAGCCAAAGTCAAAAATAGGGGCGGATAGGGTCTTTTAACAGTTTTTAAGTACTCTTCATTTTTAAGCATAGTAATTACATTTAAGGCGCTTTAAGATACCGCTGCCCCGCCTGCCTATTGCCTGGAGCCGAATAAGGGGCTTGAACCCTTAACCTACGGTTTACCCGCCCGACTTCGCAACGACTGCTTATTAATTAGTGTCTGGTGGAGCCGGCTGTCGGACTTGAACCGACCACCTGCGGTTTACGATACCGCTGCTCTACCAGATGAGCTAAGCCGGCACCATTAAACACTAAAAGTTTTATACGCGAAGTCGTTGCGGGCGGGCGATACCGTTGTTTTACCACGTCGTTCGTGAACGACGTGGTCTACCAGCCCCGACGCAGTGGTCGGGGCTCCGACTCTGCTAGAAGCAGACGTCGGAGATGAGCTAAGACGACTGACATGGGCAACGAAGTTATGCCGTTACTCGACCTATATGTATATTTTTTTAATTAGCGGATTAAGCCTGGTAACAATTTCGTAATTTGTAGTACCCGCGAGCTTTGCAAGTTCTTCCGCTGTAATTTTCTCTTTACCTTGGCCACCTAAAAGAACCGCGTGACTGCCAACTTTGACTGCCGTAACTTTGGTAACGTCTACTACTATCATGTCCATACTTACCCTACCTACAACTCTACACCTTTTTCCACACACTAATACATGGGCCTTGGAAGAAAAAGCACGCCAGTAACCGTGCCAATAGCCAAGCGGAATAATAGCCAGGCGAGTACGACTGCTCAGTGTTTCTGTATTATCATATCCTACTTTTTCACCTTTTTCAACCCACTTAAGTTCGCTAATTATTGCCTTCCATGTTAAAACCGGTTCAAGTTTAAGGCTTTTTTCATGCTCAATGCGCGTTTCAGGCGAAGGCCACAACCCATATAGGCCAATACCTACGCGAACCATGTCAAAATGCGCTTTTGGGTAATTTAAAACCCCTGCGGTAGCGCAGGCATGTAGCATAGGGTAAAAGCCATGAGAGTTGATTAACCCAACCGATTTTTCAAATCTTTGCAATTGCTTTTCCGTGTCATGAGTAGCGTCGGGTTTTTTTGCTGAAGCCAAGTGCGTGTAAGCCCCGGTAAAGTTTATTGTTGCGACGTTTTTTTTAAGCAATGCTAATGCTTTTTTTAAATCTTCCTGTCCCAGCCCCTGCCTGTTCATCCCCGTTTCTATTTTTAAATGTATGTCCGCTGGCTTTTTTAGCAAGACCAGCTTTTTTAGGCTTTCCAAGGTGGAAATAGTGAGTGTAATATTTTTCTTTGCGGCCATTGGAAATAGCGCAGGGAGTGTATAGCCCTGTACTAAAATAGGTGTCCGAATCCCCTGTCGTCTAAGCGTTCTGGCCTCAGTTATGGAATCTACACCCAGCCAATCGGCTCCCAAAGCTGACATAATTTTGGCAAAACCTACAAGCTCATGGCCATAGGCGTTAGACTTGACTACAGCTAAAAGCCCGGTTTTTTTACCAATAAATTTTCTAAAAGCTTGGTAATTTTTACGAACGGCAGATGTGGATATTTCTATCCACGTTCGGTACTTGTGTGTCATGGGTATATTGTACACTATTTGACGTATTCTCGGTTATTAAATTTACAAGCGGTTATATGTAAAAAAACCACTCCAAACGGTAGTGGTTTTTAAATTTTGCTCCGTCATTCAAGCATTCCGTCTACTGTCGTAAATGCACCAAGTACTTGTTTAGAATTTATTAGGTCCAGTAAATCGAAGGCTTCTTCAGGAATATCCAAAGTTTCCTTTTTTTCAAATTCAGAATACTCGGCTTCTATTTTAATATTCGCGCTAAAACCCCATTTATTTATGAAATCTACAGCCTGTTGTCTGTCTTCGTCTGTTGTGGACAATGCCGTATCCTCTATTATTCCGGCAAAACCACAATTTTCGGGGGTAGACGGGCAGGGAATGTTTGTTACAATGCCCGCTGGGGTTAGTTTTGCAATACCAGCCGAATGTCCGCCCGTGTTTTTTCCCAAACAAAAAGTTAATTCATAAGAGGAGTACAAATTTTTCCCATCTTTTAGGGTTTTTTCACCCGCCGGTTCATACCAATAAGTGTTAAAATAGTCCGTGCAACCGCCGTCGGCAGGAGTTGGGGCTGCCGGAAAATTGGCAATATACATTGGTTCAATATCTTGGGGTTTGCCGTCTTTAGAGTCTGGGTACCCGCCAAAATCGTTATAATACAGTTCTAAAGCGGACGCGGCTTGTCTAATATCTGAAACTCGTTTTACGTCGCGGCTTAAATCCGCGGTTTTCTCCATACCTTGACCAATTGCCGAAATAATTGAAGGGGCATTGCTTTCCAGGACGACTTTATGCAGGACTTTGTCCTCAATGCCTACCCAGGTTTCAAACTTACTTATTTGAATTTTGTCTATAAGAAGGGGTATTAAATTTTTTGCAAACTGCTTATCTTCCGGTTCAATTTTTTCACCATTTTCTTTGGCGGAATTTATTATTTTTTCAAGAGCGGCCGTAAGAAAATTTTTAAAAGCCTCCTTATCAAAACTATTGGAATAATGGTAAGTCTTTACTCCATTTACCGTCTCTCTGCCAATGGTTGAATTTACATTAACTAGGCTGGAATCTTCCCATAACTGGGAAATATCACTTTGAATTTGTTGGTTAATTATTTTTTCAAAGCTGGAAACCTCTGAACTGCTGGCGTTTGTTTCCTTCATTTTTTGCTCCAACTCATTTATGTCAATTTTTACCCATTCCAGTTTTTTCCCATTGTTCATACCAGCTATGAGTCCGTCCAGAAAAGGGTTCTCCCCTACATTAAGGTAGAAAATTTTATTTATGAGACGGTATTTAAAACCTGTAGACACATCCGTATTTCCGCTTCCTGCCGTGTACTGCATGTCCGAACTTGACTGCGGGTTTTTGGAATCGGAGTTATTTACGTAAAATTGCCCCTCTACTCTTAAGTGTAAGTTATCCATTCCAAGTTTTTCGGCTATTTGGGAAGATTTATCCACAGAATCTTCATATGAAAAATTTAAGGAATTTTTATAAATTGTCGGTGGTGAGGCTTCCCTATAAGCATTCCAAATTTTTTCCGGGCTATTGTAGACGTAGGTGTAATAGGCGAAAGCTGAGCCTGAAACCAAAGCTAAACAAAAGAACACCAGGGCCAAAATAATGGCGACCTTGCGAGTTTTTTTGGTTTTAATTGACTGCTCGGTTAAACTTTCGTTGGGGTTCGGGTTTTTTAATGGTTGAGAATTGTGCTGCTCTCCTGAGGGCAGTTTGTTAAATTGCAAGGGTGTTTCGGCGTGGGTCAATAACGTATCGGGATGGGAAAAACGGTTATGTAAGTCTTCGTCCGCGTTTTGGATAATCCTGTGCTCTTCTGCCTTTGCGTGCGCGAAATTTTCCTCTACTTTTGCCGCATCCCACCCGCTATTTAGAAGATTTTGTTTTATTTCCAAATCCGCAAGTCCATGCTTGCGTGCTTCTTGGATATAATTTATGACTTCTGGTTCCATTTTGTTTTGACAATTTGATTTTTTTAAACCTGGGTGGTTTAAATTTTTATTAGTGTCCTGGTTTTAATTTTGTCCACCTGGCTATTGTACCAATTGGTCGGATCCTCAGCCTTTACGAAAATTTGTTTCAAATGCACTCTATTTGTTCCGTTTGTTCCATTGTTGTCGCGTGCTTGCACTTTAAGCATATGCAGGCCAAACCGGCTAACAACCAGCGCAGTTTTACCGTCGTCAATGCCGTCTAGGGCTTTTTGGAATTCCGGTAAAAGTTGTGATTCTTCAACAAAACCAACATCACCTTCAAGTTGACTGCTGGCCTCGTCCTGGCTGTATTGCTTTGCAAGACTTTCCAGGTTTTTTCCCTCGTTTAATTGAGATTGCGCCTCGTCAATTATTTTATAGGCCGGCTGGTTTAGGTCCCGCTGTTCATTGAACCATACGGCTAATTTAACCCTTAGTAAATCCGAAGAAATTACCTGTTTCTTAAAATCCTCTTTGTCCATGCCGTATTGAGAAATCATTGTTTCCAATTGCTTTTCATCTCCCCCGGCCATATCCTTAACCATATTGGCGTATTGGGCATCTATTTCTTGTCCTGTTACGCTAAACCCCTTCTGTTCGGCCAAAAGCTTTAACTTAAACTCACCAATAATGCTGTCCATGACCTGTTTTTTAATATCCTTAGGCGCCCCTTCCGGAGATTGGCTGTAATATTTTTCAGCCGCGTCCAGCCGTTTAAAATATTCGGCCTGAGAAATAGGCTTATTGCCTACCAAAGCCACAGGGATTGGTAGGACTCGAAAAACTTTTTCCTTTGTCTCAGATGGGCCTCCGGTGTATAGCCAAGCGGCACTGGCAACCGCGGCGCATAAAATTAAAGCAATAAAAATTAGTAAAATTTTAAGGCCACCTACTTTTTTTTCCGCCTTAACCACGTTTGTTTTATCTTCCTCTTGTTCGCTTATATCCTTCATATTTAATTGCTAATTATTATTAAAAAAATAGTTCCACCATTTTACAGGGTTTGACTCCCCTTTTTGAAAAGATGTTTTGGGTTTTTCGTTATTCGATTGTTCAACGCTTGAAAAGTTATAAACAAATTCACCCTCTCGTTTTAGGTTCAATTCTTCCCGTGCCACTCTTTCCTTGTAAGAATCTGAGTTAAGCTTGGCCAATGTGCCCAATAAATCTTCATTCCGTTTCTTAAGGGAATTTTCCTGTTCAATTAGTTTGTTTTTTTCTTCTCTTATAGCTTTTTGCTTCTCCAATTGCCGAAATTTTATGACTCCAAAAAATAGCAGTAGGGATGCCAGGAAGAAAATGGTTATTTTGGATGAGAGAATTTTTTTTGCATGCATTCAACAGCCTCTCAATATAGTATACACTATTTATTCCACCGTACGCCATTAGTTAAAGTTTTGCACAAGCATTATCCTGTTTTGGGCTTGAATAAAGGCGTCTTTTGCTTTCTGGGAATTTTTTATGTTCTTTATTTCAATAGGTTCTTGCACTTGTTTTATATGCACTTTCAGGCTTCCTAAATTAAAGAAAAAACCCAACAGACCACTGGTTACAGAAGTAATATTGGCAATCCGGTTAAGCGGAACCTCTCTTGTTTCCCTATAGAATAATGTTCTGTAAGTAATTACTATAAGTCGCTTGTCCGTTAAAACACATACATTTAGCAGCCATAATAAATAATTCATGGCCGCGTAGCCTAAAACCATGACAGTCAATACCAGCAACCACCAACGGTACTGGAATACCAATTCGTACCTAAGCATAAAGGTCCATGGGACGTAAATTAATATAGCCACAATCGCCGCTGGCTTTATTAGTACAGCTTCACCCCTGCGCAGCAGAGTGATTATTTTTTCGTTTTCGTCCAATGGAAAATTAAACATAGTGTTTAGAAAAATGACGGTCCAAACAGTGCCAGAATCATTGAAATTATCATTATAATTGACAATACTAACATGGTTCTGTTTATAAACTTGCGGTTGTTTATCATACATTAAATGTTATTTTTTTAGGCGAGAAAATAAATTTGCCACCAGTTCCGGGGCTTCTACACGGATTTTCGCGGGATAGTTTTGAATGAAATGCAGCAATCCCGAAACATGTATAACCGTTACTTTTCCGCTAGATAGGCTATTAGCTTCGATTTTGGCCGCTGGATTTGCAAAAACTAAAACAGGAATGACTGCGGTTGCTATTCTAACCAGGTCAATGTATTCCTCGGCAGCCTGCTGCTGGCGGCGTACTTGTAAAAGCAGGTCTTTCTCAAATGGCTTCCCGTCTCGATACAGGCGATTGTCTGAAAGAGTAATATAACCCGGGTGGTTCTTTGCTTCAATAATAAATAAGCCTTTGTAGCTTATAACAATAAAGTCCGCATTGCCTTTACCAAAACTTATGTCCGGAAGAAGAAAATATGAATCGGGTAATTTTTTTAATTCTTCAAAAACTTTGTTTTCACCCGTTATGCCGGAAAAATATTTGTCTGTTTGGCGTTTTCGTTTGCTATATATAAGCAGCAAGAGCCAAGCAATGGAAAAATAAAACCCAAAAACAATAATAAATAATGGGAGCTTGTACGAGAATTGGATTTCTTTTGACAAATAATCGTACGTAAAAGCCGCCACAATTCCTGAAATAAAAATAACTGTACTGAGAGCGAACTTGGAAATGCGGTTATGCGCAAAATATTGTTTATTTAGATATCCAGTATTTTCGCCAATAACCTTAACCATACTGAAATTATATCATGGTAAGAGCCTAATTTGAAAAACTTACATTCTTTGCGATCCAACCGCACTGTACCCAATTTACAGCCGTATCAAATAACACAAATTTAAAATCGTTTGTTTTTTAATATACAGACTTTATGCTCTGAAATTGAGGAGGATAATTCTTATTAGACAAATAAGGAAATAAACATGACCGTAAAATTTATTGCCGAAACTACGCACCATGTGCAGAAGGCTTTTAGCACAAAAGCCTGAATAAATAGAAAATACATTGAAAAAGCAAAACCAAACATAATAATGGCCGAAAGTAGTCCCGCGGCCCCACTTCCTTGGCCAGTTAGGTAAGTAAGTACAATTATACCTAAGTACATTATGAGGCCCAAATACGGATTAGGAATACCGAAAGTTCGGCTAAATTTACTATACTGGACCCTTTGGCACCACTCTTTAGGAAAGAACCAACACGCGACATCGGTTTTTTTTATGGCATGGTAAGAAAGATATATGGTATCTACAAGCCCAATGGCCGAGAAAGCATATACAACACCAGGATGTATGTTCATATTTTGTTTCTTAAGAGTCTTTTAATCTTATTATATCACTCTTCACCAAATGACCCCAAGGTTGGTACAGTGGGTAACTCCCCTTTTAAGTATCGTTATCTTATATACCGACATACCTATATACCGAACTATACCACTTATGGACGATCGTCCATAAGTGGTATAGAATGGGTTTTTGAATTTGCATAAAATTTTCATAAAAAAACCGCCCCGCCAGAGGCGGGACGGTTTTAAAAGGTTATACCCTTTGTACGTTAACGGCGTTCGGTCCCTTAGGGGACTGTTCGACATCAAAGGTTACGGAATCACCTTCGTTAATTTCATCGAAGGTAACGCCTACCAAGGATTTGCTGTGGAAGAACAGGTCTTTTTCCTGGCCTTCAGCGGTAATAAAACCAAAACCCTTGTCAGTCTTTTTCTTAATTACACCATTCATGGAAGTTGTAATTTACAAATAAAGTTGAGAGTTTTGCTATGGTGGTAAATTCGACTAAGTTTCATTCATAGCTCTCTCAGACATTAGTATGGCACATATATCTATTTTTGTACATAGCAAGGTTTTCTATACCCATTAAACGTTACTTTATAAGATTGTATGAAATATATGTAAAAAAAGGCTTTTTTAACAAGCTTTTGAGTAATTATTCTTTTGCGTAGCCAAAAATACTCCCTTTGGAATATGACTTTTCATAGTTGGTTTTCCACCTTTTGACGATTAGACAAAATTTTGTTACTCAAGCTGTCTTAGGTAAAAAGACTGGAAGGAGGTCTATGCCACTTTACATATTCGATGTATTCCAACAGGATCCCAATACCGCAATAATGACGCGTCAGGGCGTCGTCGTTGTCGCGAACGGAAAGAACATCGCGCAACAACTTATCTACGATGCAATGGGAAAGATGGTTCGGGTTGAATTCAAGCGAACAGAGCCGAATCACACTAACCAAGTCATTCTCGTGGGGACCTCGGACATTGTTTCTGGCCACTGATCACAACGCTCGGTCTCTCCTAGACCCAGCGTTTTTTATTTATCTTATTTAGTTTTAGTTTAGCACTTCAAGAAATTTTCCTAAGGGCATTGTAGAGCTGCTTTACATTGCGCGCGGGCGCTTTCTGGCGCGCTGTCACAGGCGGCACATTGTATACCTTTTAGGTCTTCGGAGCCGGTTTTGTCCGTATTGGCCGGGGTGCTCGGTATCGATTCCATTATTGCATTTAAATCTTTAAATTCAACTCCGGAAGGAAGCTCAAATTTTGAAGAATTTTCCATCCAACTTTCACAGGAAAAATCCATTTGTTTATTTACATCAACGCTATTTTGGTTTTCCCCAGGCTCGGACATTCTATTTATTGAGGCCTTAAAACCATTGTTTGTGCCGTCTTCCCACATGTAAAATGTATTGTCTTTTGCCACCATGTGCGAAGTTGTAGTGATCTGTGCAGTTTTGGAAATAAAATCTCCACGCATTTTTCCATTTGCAACGTAAACAACACCTTCGCTGCTGTAGTTTTCATCCGTGTTTTTGAATTCGCATTTTTGACTACCAGAATAGCTAAGCATTTCTTTAAGCGATTTTGGTTTCATACTGTCGCTTTTTTCTTGCACTATATTTTGCTCGCTGGTTTTTGACGCCACCTCGTTTTTGTCCTTGTCCGTTGTAAGTACATAAGCCACTATACCAGCAACCACTAACATACCCACTAAAATACCCAACATTTTTTTGTTCATAGCAGTTGAATTATTTTTTAATGTTCTCCCAAACTCCTACCGTATTGCCCTCGCTGTCGGTTATGTACGCCACATAGCCCATGTCCCCAACCTGGACCTTTGGTCTTATTATTTTGCTTCCTTTTTCCACGGCGGATTTTACGGTTTCGTCCACACTGAGCACGTCCATAATTACAACCGGGCCGATAATGTCCTTGCGCTGCATTATTCCGCCGTTAATAAAACCATGCTCTTTAAGCATGCCCGTTTTGTCATCGGTCGGGCCGGTGTGAACCATTGTATAGTTCATTTCCGGCATGGCAATATTATGCCAGCCAAAAATTTCCTCATAAAACTTTGCCGCCCGTGCCATATCATCCGCGGGAATTTCAAAATGTACTACCTTACCCATAAATTAAATTTCCTTTTTACCCTAAAATTGGGTAATTTTTAATTAAAATTTTATGTAAATTGAGATCTACATACTCTGTACAATTTAGCGGAAGCATGATACCATTTTAAGCTCTCTATACTAACAAAAAAAGGAGGAGTTTATGACAACCTTTTTTGTGAGTTATACTTACAAAAGGTGGTTTATTCGAAGGTTTGAGGATAGAAAATTCGAATTCGATCCTGAAGACTACGATGGGAATATTGTTTGCGGTCTCAAAGACTGCATCCGGTACGAAATGCAGGAGGAAGGGAAGTACTGTCGGAGCCTCTCATTAATTTCATTTCAGGTACTCTAACTCCAACTTGACTGCCCTTGCCACAACCGCTATAGGTCCAAATTCGAATGTATGGACGAACAGCGGTTTTTTTATTCTATTTCTTTGACACCACAAAGAACATTTCCTGCCCTTTGACAAGCTCAAGAGTGTCTGGTTATTATTTTTTAAGAACCGCGAGGAATGCCTCTTGGGGGATATCTACCTTGCCTATTTTTTTCATTCTTTTTTTACCCTTTTTTTGCTTATTCAATAATTTCATTTTTCTGGTAACATCCCCTCCATACAAATAGCCGGTTACGTCTTTGCGAAGGGCAGAGATAGTTTCGCGCGCTATTATTTTTCCGCCAATGGTGGCCTGTATGGCGACTTCAAATTGGTGGCGTGGGATAAGTTTTTTTAGTTTTTCCACTAGTTCTTTTCCGTCGAACGCGGCGGTGGAGCGGTGCATTATGGTAGAGAGGGCATCTACCTTTTCGCCCGCGACCATAATATCCACTTTTACCAAATCCCCCACTCTTTCCTCTATAAAATCATAGTTGAGCGAAGCATAGCCGGAAGACACGCTTTTTAATTTATCGTAAAAATCTAAAATTATATTTGCCAAAGGCATTTCAAAAAACATTTCCACGCGTGTTTGGCCAATGTATTTAATGTCTTTCGATATGGCACGGCGCTGTGTGGCAATTTCCATAATGGGACCAATGTAGTCTGGTGGAGTTAAAATTCCTACATTCATCCACGGTTCGTAAATGT
>CAZPRQ010000023.1:2065-19390 GCA_964589415.1 uncultured Candidatus Saccharibacteria bacterium | reverse complement strand
AAATGTGAATGCGGTTAAAACAGAGCCTGAGCAAGAGGGGGCAGAGAGCAAAGCGTCTAAAGAGGGAAGCGCGGCCGCAGGGTCATACGAAAGCTATGACGCTTCCAAGGTTGCCCGCGCCGAAAGCGGAAAAGTAGTGCTATTTTTCCACGCTTCGTGGTGCCCCACCTGCCGCGCGCTAAATGGGGATATAGAGAAAAACCTTAGCGCCATTCCTGGCGGAACAACAATTTTAAAAACCGATTACGATAAAGAAACGGAATTAAAGAAAAAATACGGTGTTACTTACCAACACACTTTGGTCCAGGTAGATAAAGATGGTAATATGATAAAAAAGTGGAGCGGCGGTTTAAAACTGGAAAATTTGCTTTCCCAGGTAGATTAGGCAGCCTCTCGCAAAATTCTGAAATTTCGTTTACAAAATTAATTTTTTAGAGGCTGCTAAAATGATTTTTTTTCTAATATCCGTATTGGCAGGAATACTCACGGTGCTGGCGCCGTGTATTTTGCCGTTTCTGCCAATTATTATTGGCTCCTCGGAGAACGAGGGGCGGCACATATCCAGGCGCGCCCTGGTGGTAATAGGCTCGCTCTCTGTTTCGGTTGTGGTATTTACCTTGCTCCTTAAAGCCACCACGCTGCTTATTGCCATTCCGCAGACTTTTTGGAATATATTTTCCGGCGCCATAATACTGCTTGTGGGCCTGGCGATTGTATTTCCAACCCTTTGGGCGCGCATTCCATTTTTGTATAAAATAAGCAGTTTGGGAAATAAGGCCATTGGAGCCGGGTACCAAAAAAAGAATTACGTCGGTGATGCTCTTATTGGGCTTGCGCTCGGACCGGTTTTTTCCACGTGCTCGCCCACTTATTTATTTATTATTGCGACCATTCTCCCCGCGGGGTTTTTGGTCGGGTTTGTGTATTTGCTCGCCTTTACACTGGGTCTCGCCATTTCACTTCTCCTCGTCGCTTACTTTGGCGGCCAGTTGGTGGGTAAAATTACAAGCCGGATGGCCGCGGCCAACAGAGTAAAGCAGATTTTTGGTTTGTTGATTGTACTTGTAGGCATCGCAGTCCTTACCGGGTACGACAAAAAGCTTGAAGCCTGGATACTAGATTCCGGCTACGGCGCTACCATACATTTTGAAGAGAACCTGATTGAAAAGTTCGCGCCCAAGGATATGAAAGAGGAATCTACAAGGGTTAAAAGTAGTACATCTGTCAAAAATTACGAAACCATCACTCTATCTGGCGGGTGCTTTTGGTGCACGGAAGCGTATTTTCAGGAACAGCCGGGAGTTATAGACGCGGTTTCGGGTTACGCGGGCGGAAGCGAGCAGGACGCTTCCTATCTTAAAGTTTCAAAAGGAGCCACCTTGCACCGGGAAGCCGTGCAAATAACCTATGACCCTAAAATTATTTCCACAGAAGCAATCCTGGACATTTTTTGGTCGCATATAGACCCCACAAATACCCAAGGCCAATTTGCGGACACGGGCTTTCAGTACACAACCGCGATTTTTTATGCCAATGACTTGCAGAAGGAAACAGCTTCAGATTCCAAAAAGCGTTTGGCAGAAAGCGGTCTTTTTAACAAGCCCATAGCAACGGAAGTCTTGCCCTTTGTGAATTTCTATAAGGCGGAGGAGTATCATCAGGATTATTATAAAAAAGCTTCGGAACATTATGAGAAATATAAAAAAGCGTCCGGCAGGGCGGGCTTTGTGGAAGAGACCTGGGCAAAAGACGCGGCCATTAAATTTTTAGAAGCCGAGCAAACGGCCTCTTTGAATAAAAAAATAAAAACCGATTATGACTATACCGACGAAGAAATTGCGGAGATGCTAAAAAACCTTGACCCGCTCGCGTACCATGTGGTGGCGGAAAGTGGCACCGAATCGCCGTTTAATAACCAATATTGGGATAACAAAGCAGAAGGAATTTACGTCGATGTTGTAACAAAAAAACCGCTTTTTTCCAGCACCCATAAGTACGACTCGGGTACCGGCTGGCCAAGTTTCTGGCGAACAATTGACGATGATTCAGTAACGCTCCATGAGGACAATTCCCTGTCCACAACCCGCGTGGAGGTGCGAAGCGATGCCGGACATGTGGGCCATGTTTTTGACGACGGCCCTGTGCAAGAAGGCGGCCGCCGGTTCTGTACTAATTCCGCATCGCTCCTGTTTGTTCCCAAAGAAGAAATGAAAAGCCAAGGGTATGAAAAATATTTGTACTTGTTTAATTAAATCTAATCCAATCAAAAAGAATTTAAATAGCCGGACTCGTACTCTGCCGGTTTTTTAGGCTTTATACTTTGCTAGGAATCTATTATACTGTGATGGATGTCATATTTTGAAATTTTAAAATCAGCCGACCCTCACCCTAACCCCGTCCCATCCACCGTCGCCAAGGCTAAGGTGGACAAGGAGGGGGAGGATGTGGGGAGGGCGAGGAACGGTGTAATCCATACTGCGCACGGGGATATACAGACCCCGGCGTTTTTGCCTATTGGCACCAAGGGCGCGGTGAAAGCTATAACCAGCGAAGAGTTAAAATTTTGGGGCGCGGACATTATTTTGGCCAACACTTACCACCTTTGGCAAAGGCCGGGGGACGCGCTTATTTACAAAGCCGGTGGGCTTCATAAATTTATGAATTGGAAAGGGCCAATTTTTACCGACAGCGGCGGCTTTCAAGTTTTTTCTTTGGCCAAAATGCGCAAAGTGATGGAGATAGGAGTAATGTTTCAGTTTGACCTGGACGGCCGCGCGGACATTTTATCTCCGGAAAAATCCGTGGACATTCAGGCCAACTTAGGCAGCGACATCGCCCTCATCCTCGATGATTTTCCCGGCTATCCGTTTGAATACGAAAGAAGCAAAGAGTCGGTCGCGCTCACCAAGAGGTGGGCCGAGCGCGCTATAAAAGAACATAAAAAAATTGTTATTGACGGCGACCCAATTAACCCCGGGCAAAAATTGTGGGGGATAGTGCAGGGAGCGTCTTTCCCCGATTTGCGCGAGCAGTCGGCCAAAGACATGGTTGCTTTGGGTTTTGAAGGTTTTGCCATTGGCGGCGTGGCCGTAGGCGAACCGCATGAGGAAATGATGAAAGCCGTAAAAGCGGTTATCCCGCATTTGCCCGAAACCGCCCCTAAACATCTTTTGGGCGTGGGTACGCCTTTTGACATTGTGCAGGCAGTAGCGCAGGGCTGCGACACCTTTGACTGTGTAATTCCAACAAGGGAAGCGAGGCATGGGAGACTATATGTTAGTGGACAGTGGGCAGTGGACAGTGGGCAGAAAGATGGCTACTCCACAATCAACATCACCCTCGAGCAGTACAAAGAAGACTTTACGCCCGTGGACTATGCGTGCGATTGCTATTTGTGCTTAAACCACACCAAGGCGTACTTGCGCCATTTGTTTGCCACCGGCGAGCCTTTGGCCATTCGCCTGGCCACTATGCATAATTTGAAGTTTTATTTGAATTTAATGACTAAAATCCGCACTGCTATCCAATATGATTATTTTGAGGAGATGGTTAAGGGCTACAAGGAAATAGAGAGTAGTTAGTAGCTTATAGCTTGTAGCTAGTAGCTAATAGCAGGTAGTAATGTTTTTTGGTATACTTTATATTAAAGATTAAGCGTGCCACAAGGGTTCCCCTTGTATGGAAGAAATTAACTTAATTTATCCCGTTAGAAATGGGAAAGCTCTCTAATTAACATAATTTTTTTGAATATGTCTGATCAGCAAAAGAAAATCGATAACGAAATTTCTAACGGGATGGATAAAATTGTTTCCCTCTGTAAACGCCGTGGTTTTGTTTTTCCCGGCTCGGAAATTTATGGCGGGCTGGCCAATAGTTGGGACTACGGGCCTTTGGGCGTGGAATTAAAAAACAACATTAAACAGTTGTGGTGGAAACGGTTTGTGCAAAGCCGGGACGATATGGTGGGAATAGACGCGGCGTTAATTATGAACCCGAAAGTTTGGGAAGCCAGTGGGCATTTGAGTGAGTTTAACGATCCATTGGTCGAATGCAAAAATTGCCATAGCCGTTTTCGGGCAGATCAAATTAGTTTAGACGATCCATGTGCTAATTGCAGTAAAAAAACTTGGGCCGATGTTAAACAGTTTAACATGATGTTTAGGACTAACCTTGGTCCAGTTGTCGATGAAAAATCCACCGTTTATTTTAGACCTGAAACAGCGCAGGCGATGTTTGTGCAATTTAAAAATGTTTTAGATGCATCACGAAGGACTTTGCCTTTTGGTATTGCCCAAAGCGGCAAAGCTTTTCGAAATGAGATTACCCCGGGTAATTTTATTTTTCGTACCCGTGAGTTTGATTTGATGGAATTTGAATATTTTATTGCACCGAAAGATGATTGGAACAAGCATTTTGAATATTGGCTGGAGCAAATGAAGGAATGGCTAAAGGATATTGGTGTTACAAAAAATTTGAAATTTGTCGAAATACCCGACGGTGAACGCGCTCATTATAGTAAGCGCACGGTTGATATTGAATATATATACCCGTTTGGCCAAAAAGAGCTTTATGGTTTAGCGTATAGGACTGATTTTGATTTAAAAAGGCACCAGGAAAAAAGCGGTCAAAGTTTGGAGTATACCGACCCGCAGACAGGTGAGAAGTTTTTACCGCACGTAATAGAGCCTGCCTTTGGAGCCGACCGAAGCTTTTTGGTCGCGCTTTTGGAAGCATATGTCGAAGAAGAAGATCGTGTGGTTTTAAAATTACCGCCTAAGATAGCTCCGTATAAAGCCGCTGTTTTCCCCTTGCTCAAGAATAAGCCTGAGTTGGTAGGTAAAGCACGTGAAATTTATAATGAGCTTAGGAAACATTTTAGCGTAGCCTGGGACGACCGCGGCAACGTGGGGAAAAGGTATTACAGCCAGGACGAAATCGGCACGCCCTTTTGCATAACCGTGGATTTTGACACTTTGGAAAAAGACAATACGGTCACTGTGCGCAACCGCGACACCAAAGAACAACCAAGGGTAAAAGTGGAAGATTTGGCGGAGTACATTAGGAAGTTGGTGGAGTAGGCGCAGTCATCTCCTCCTAGTATAGGAGGAGTACTCCGAGTGCATTCGAGGGGAGAGGTTGCTTTTCTCTCTCCTTCTGAGGAGAGATGGCCTTTAGGCCAGAGAGGTTGCATATGAACCGTATTATCCCTGAACCCTATTTAACCTTTTCTCGCGAGCAAAGAAAAAATAAAAATCCTTGGGAGGCAAAACTGTGGCAATATTTGAGAGCAAATAGATTTTACGGATTGCCATTCAAACGCCAAGTTCAAATTGACCAGTATATCTTTGACTTTAGTTGCCGAAGTAAAATGCTATTGATTGAATTAGACGGGGGCCAGCATAGCGAACCGGTTAATTTAAGCCGCGATAAAACAAAGCAGGAGTACGCTGAAAAGTCCGGCTATATAGTTTTAAGATTTCAAAATATTGATGTTGATAGGAATATTGAAGGAGTGCTGGAAAAAATCAAGCAAACATGTCTCGTTTAATCGCAACCTCTCCCTTAATCCCTCCCCTCCCAACTTCGCCAAGGCTACGTCGGACAAGTGCCAGGGGAGGGAAAACAGAAAATGGAAAACCAACGACTTAAAAAGCTACAAACGGACTTAAAAAATCCAATCCTTATAAAGAAAAAAGAAAACCTGCTTTACCTTACAGGGAGGTCTTTTATGCATGGATATTTGTTGGTCATGCCGCGGAAAAACGCGGAATTTAACACGGAAAAACGCGGAAACAAGTCCCGTGTTGTGTTTTTGGGCGATGGCTTGGAAAAAATAGAGGGCATACAGTGCGATTTTTTGAAAAATGTTGGAAAACATGTGCCTAAAAAAGAATCTTTGGAAGTGTTTGGCGAATTTACATACGCGGAAATAAAATACATTCGAATTAAGAACCCGGGGTTAAGAATTAAAATAAACATTAAGCATGGCCCGGTGGATTTTATTCGGCAGGTTAAGGACGCGGTGGAATTATCCAATATCAGAAAATCTATGCAAATAGTAGGCCGTGTGTTTGATCAGGTGAGAAGAAAACTGATGAACACGGATAAGACACGGATTAACACGGAAAAAGCACTTGCGCAATTTATTACCAAGACCGGATACAAATTTGGAGCAGGGGATATTAGTTTCCCCGCGATAGTTGCAAGCGGCGCCAATGCGGCTATTCCGCATCATGTTCCATCAAATAAAAAATTAAAAGCCGGCGAATCTATAATTATTGATTTTGGTTTTAAGTACAAAAATTACTGTAGTGATTTTACTCGTACTGTTTTTTTAAAGCGTGTGCCGGCTAAACTGGAAAAGGTGTATAACCAGGTAGAGAAGGCGTACGAAGGAGCTATGGAATTTATTTCTGCACCTGCTTCCTTGGGTACTCATACCCAGAAAAAGAATGTAAAACCGGTAGGGAACGGTTTAAAACCGTTCCCTACAGCATGTGATGTTTATCAAAAAGCCGTAGATGTTTTAGCCGAAGCGCGCTTAGACAAATATTTTATTCATTCCCTCGGGCACGGTACGGGCCTCGAGATTCACGAACTGCCCAACCTTTCACCCGGCAGTAAAGATGTTTTAAAAGACAATATGGTCTTTAGCATTGAGCCCGGCGTCTATATAAAAGGCCTCGGTGGCGTAAGGATTGAAGATTTGGTATATTTAAAAAATGGCGGAGTAGAGAAGTTTATTAAAGTAAGTACTAAGCTTAAAGATAATATTATTTAAACTCCACAGATCACAGATAATTACGGATCCGCAGATTGTGAATCAAAATATCAATATTTGATTATACAAACAACGAGCTGGCGGTTAAGCTGTGTATCTGAATTAATCTGTGATCTGTGGACATACATTATGAAATATCTTAAAAAAACTTTACGTAATGGTCTCACAGTCATAGAAGTTCCTTCCCACGACGCGGAAAGCGTGGTGGTGGATTTTTTTGTGAAAACGGGTTCAAGATCAGAAAGCGCCAAAGAAAGTGGCATCAGCCATTTTTTGGAGCACTTTTTGTTTAAAGGCACAAAAAAGTATCCGTCCGCGCTTGCAATATCATCGCTTATAGATAGTATTGGCGGGGAAATGAACGCCAATACCGGCAAGGAGCATACGCAGTATTATATTAAGACTGCTTCCCAGCATCTGGAATTAATTTTTGAGGTGCTCACGGATATGATCCAAAATCCGCTTTTGGATGAAAAGGAAATGGAGCGTGAAAAGGGTGTGATCATCGAGGAAATAAATATGTACAAAGACACGCCAATGTACGAAATTGAAAACGTGCTGGAACAGACTATGTGGCCGGGCACTCCCTTGGGCCGCGACATCGCGGGCACCAAAGAAACGGTAATGAAGTTTAACCGGCAAATGTTTGCCGACTATATAAACAGGCATTATCAAACCCCGAATATGATTTTGGGCGTTTCCGGAAAATATAATCCCGCAAAGCTAAATGCGTTAATTAAAAAATATTGGCTAAAACATCCAAAACAAAAATTCCATGGCTGGGACAAAGCCAAAGACGGCCAGTCCGCGGTCCGTTTAAAACTCCAATACAAAGAAACCGAACAGGCACACCTGGCTTTGGGCTTTAAAGGTCTTGCCTACGCAAGCCCGCAAAACGCGGCCCAGACCGTGCTTTCGGCCATTTTGGGCGGGGGAATGTCATCCCGTTTATTTATGGAAGTCAGGGAAAAGCGGGGTCTTGCCTATTACGTCCGCTCCAGCGGCTCCAATTACCAGGACACCGGCCTGTTTAACATTGGCGCGGGCGTGCAAACCGGAAAAATAGAAGAAGCTATAAAAGTTATTTTTGGCGAATTGGAAAAAATAAAAGCCTTGAAAGTAGATGCTAAAGAACTTAGTAAAGCTAAAGAATATTTAAAGGGACGGACCACACTTGCCCTGGAAGACAACCAAAACCGGCTGGACTGGTTTTTGGAAGCCGAAGCATTTAAGCCCAAAATACAAACCCCGGCGGAAGTCCTTAAAAAAATAGACGCGGTAACGGCAGACCAGGTCCAAAAAGTGGCAAAAGATTTGTTTGACCGCAAAAAAATGACGCTCGCGGTTATTGGGCCGTATAAGAGTGATAAAATCTTTAGAAAACTTTTAAAATGAATTTAGCTATAGGCTGTCATGTGTCTGCCGCGGGAGGGGTATGGAATGCGCCTAAAAATGCCGCGGATTTGGGCTGCGAAACTTTTCAAATTTTTACCAGGCCTCCTATGGGCGGGAAGGCGCCGGAATTTAATGATTCAATAATAAAAAGATTTAAAGATGAAATGAAGGCTCATCAGCTGGGTGATTTTGTCGTCCACTGTCCGTATTTTGTGAATTTTGGTTCAGCCCAGCCGCGCATATACCACGGTTCCGTGTCCGTAGTGAGGGGAGAGTTGGAACGGGCAAGCCTACTCGGCGCCAAATACGTTATGACGCACTTGGGCTCATTTAAGGACATGGGCCAGGAAAAGGGAATGAAGCAGGCCAAAGCCGGGCTTAAAGAGGTTTTAAAAGGCTATAAGGGTTCGTCTGAATTTTTGTTGGAAATAGCGGCCGGATCCGGCGAAATAATAGGGGATACCTTTGAGGAATTGGCTGAATTAATGGAACCTTTGGTGAAATTAAAGGGTTTTGGCGGAATTTGCTTTGACACCCAGCATGCTTTTTCCAGCGGGTACGATTTACGGGATAGGGAGTCCGTGGCATTAACTTTTTCAAAATTTAATAAAGCAATTGGTTTACAATGGCTGAAAATGAGCCATATAAATGATTCCAAAATAGATTTAGGCGGAAAAAAAGACCGCCACGAGCATATTGGGGACGGCAAAATTGGTAAAAAAGGTTTTGAAGCGATTTTGGGGTATTTTAATACCCTTTCTGCAACCTCTCCCTCGGTCCCTCCCCTTACAGGGGGAGGGAAGTCCAATATTGTAGAATCTATGCCCTTGATTTTGGAAACCGAGCATGATAAAGTCAAAGAAGATATTAAAATGTTAAAAACTTTACGGACACCAAAACTCGTAAAGCAGAAATAAAAGAAAGGTCATACTATGAACGAAGCTGAAATAGGCTCGGGAAGGGAATTCCAATCTCCCAAAGAGAGGCTTGAAAAATTGCAGAGAGATAGAGAAACACTGCAGTCCGTAGTAGATTTAATGGAGGGGAAAGAATAGCATATGGATGAAAAGCTACAAAAAGTTATTAAGTTGGTCCAAAGTTCGCACTTGGACCAAACTATTAAAGACATTTTAATTCGCGACTTAACGGCCGAGGGAATAGAAAATAACGAATTTTTAAAAGAGCAAATTAAAGCTTATTGCCTCTCGGAAATAAAGAAAATTGACGCCGAAATTGAAGAAGTTAAAAAAATCTTAGAAGAACCATCTACCCAAATTCCAGCCTAAGCGGCTGGTTTTTGGTATAAAACGAGTAAATCTGGTATAGTTAAGCAGGGATAACAATATGAAATACGCGGAGTTTGAAAATTCAACCAAAATAATTCTCAAAGTTACTTTTGTGGTTTTGGTATTGGCATTTTTATGGGTTATACGGGATATAATTTTAATTTTCCTGCTAGCGCTAATTTTGGCCTCGGCCATGGATCCCATGGTGGAATATTTCAATATTCGCCGCATACCAAGGGCGGTAAGCGTACTGGCCGTATACGCGCTTGTGCTTGGGTTTATTG
This sequence comes from uncultured Candidatus Saccharibacteria bacterium, assembly GCA_964589415.1. Classification (GTDB taxonomy): domain Bacteria; phylum Patescibacteriota; class Doudnabacteria; order UBA920; family UBA920; genus CAZPRQ01. The sequence continues at coordinate 9,644 of CAZPRQ010000023.1, read as the reverse complement.
CCTTTGCTTTGTGGTTAATTATTCCTTCCGTTATTTACCAATTTCAAATTATTCAAAATAATTTGCCTGCCTATACCCATGCGCTTCAAGAAAAATTGGGCCCGGGACTGGCTTCGGAATTGGGGATCGCGGAAGTTTTTAGAGGGGTTGTGGAATCTGTTGGCGGCGGAGCCGGGTTTATTAGCGGTACGTTTGGGGTATTTAACGGGCTTTTAAGTCTAATTACGGTTTTAGTCATTTCTTTTTATTTGGTGGCGGAAGAACGAGGCATGAAAAAGTTCATAGCCAGCCTGGTGCCGGACCATCATCAGGATTCGGTAATTCATTTGGTGGGAAAGATTCAGAGAAAAATGGGCTTGTGGGTTATTGGCCAAGTTATTTTAAGTTTTGCCATTTTTAGTTTTACGCTTATTGGCTTACTTATTTTAAGAGTTCCCAATGCGTTAATTTTGGCGCTTTTGGCAGGCGCCTTGGAAATTATTCCCTATATTGGGCCTTTCGTTTCCGCCATTCCCGCGGTAATTGTGGCTTTTATAATCAGCCCGACTTTGGGTTTAGCGGTGGTTATTTTATATATTATCATTCAAAAAACCGAGGGCTATGTGCTGGTGCCAAAAATTATGGAAAAGACGGTAGGTACTTCGCCCTTGGTGGTTTTATTGGCTTTGCTTATTGGCCTTAAACTGGGCGGTGTTATGGGGCTGCTTATTTCCGTGCCGCTTGCCGGAGCCGTAAACGTGGTTATATATGAATTTTGGGGCAGAAAAAATTTACCTTCCGAAGTTGTTTAAACCCCTAAAAATAGCTATAATTAAAAGGCTCAAATAACTTTGAGCCTTTTAAAATATTTATGGATAAATTTTATATAACCGCAACCTTGCCATACGTAAATGCGAGCCCGCATTTGGGTTTTGCTTTGGAAATAGTTCAGGCGGATGCTATCGCGCGTTACCAGAAATTGTTGGGTAAAGAAGTATTTTTTAACACCGGTACTGACGAGCACGGCATAAAAATTTACAGGAAAGCGCGCGAAGAAGGCAAGGAAACTCAAGGCTATGTGGACGAATACGCGGAAAAATTTAAACAGCTAATGCCCGCGCTTGGCGTAGTGGATGACATACATTTTATTCGTACAACGGACGCCGGCCACAAACAGGCTTGTCAGGAATTTTGGAAGCGATGTTTAGGTAACGGGGATATATATAAAAAAAATTACCATGTTAAATATTGCGTTGGCTGCGAACTGGAAAAAACCGAAAGCGAGTTGAACGAAAATGGCCGCTGCACAATTCATAATAATTTGGAGATAGAGGAAATTGAGGAAGAAAATTATTTTTTTAAGTGGAGTAAGTACCAAAAGCCGCTTTTGGAATATTACGAAAAGCATCCGGATTTTGTGGTGCCGGATTTTAGGTTTAACGAAATAAAGGAATTCGTCAAAAGTGGTTTGCAGGATTTTTCCATTTCCCGTTTAAAGGAAAAAATGCCTTGGGGTGTATCGGTGCCGGACGATGAGAAACACGTTATGTATGTTTGGTTTGACGCCCTTATAAATTACGTATCAACCTTAGGCTGGCCTGAGACAGCCGATGAATGGGCTAACTACAGCCCCGGTAGTCAGCCCATTCATGGGCTCTTTGAGGAGTATTGGGGCACGAAAGATCAACCTAACGCCATCCAAATTGCCGGCAAAGACAACCTGCGTCAGCAGTCTGCAATGTGGCAAGCAATGTTAATGTCCGCCGGGCTTCCCAACTCAAAACAAATTATTATTCATGGCTTTATTACTTCGGGCGGCCAGAAAATGAGCAAAAGTTTGGGAAATGTGGCAGACCCGTATAAGATTTTGGATATACTGCAGGCTAAAGGCTTAAGCAAAGAACAGGCAATAGATGCTTTAAGGTATTATCTGTTGCGTGAAATTTCAACTTTCGAAGATGGTGATTATACTTGGGAAAGGTTGGTAGAAAGCTATAATGCCAATTTGGCCAACGGCCTTGGTAATTTGACGAGCCGGATTTTGAAAATGGCCGCCAATGCCGGAATGAGCCATGAATTATTAAGCATGAAGCAAGGACAGAATTCATATTTGGAAAAATTTGAATTGCAAAAAGCCATGGACGAAATTTGGCATAAAATTTCCGCTTGCGACGAATATATTCAAAAAAATGAGCCGTTTAAGAAAATTAAAACCGACGAAGCCGGCGCGAAAAAAGATATAGAATATTTACTTTTGGAATTAAATGAAATTGCGGTTACCCTTCAATCCTTCCTCCCTCAAACTTCAGAGAAAATCCTACAAGCCTTGAAAAATGTATTGGCAGAAAACATTCCCAGGCTGTTTCCCAGGGTTGAGTAGTTATATCTGTGTAATCATTTTTAATTTGTGTATCTGCGATCTATGTTTTTCGACACTCACGCGCATGTAAATTTTAAGGCTTACGAAACCGATGCTGAAGAAGTCATTCGGCGGTCTTTAGCAAGCGGGGTAAATGTAATAAATGTGGGCTCACAAATAGACACCTCTCGGCAAGCAGTGGAGTTAGCCGGCCAGTTTGACGCAAGAGTATACGCGGTAGTGGGTTTGCATCCGGAGCATACGCATTCGCAGTATGTAGATGAAGAAGAAACGCATTTTAAAACTCGTGAGGAAGTATTTAACGTCGAAGTGTACGGATTGTTGGCGCAAAATCCCAAGGTAGTGGGGATTGGGGAGTGTGGGCTGGACTATTATCGTTTGCCGGCGGAACCGAATCATGAATCAGGAAGTATGAATTATGAGGAAATAAAACAAAGGCAAAAGGACGCGTTTATAGCGCAAATAAAGTTAGCAAAGGAACTAAATAAAACATTAGTCATTCATTCCAGATCTACCAAGAGTACGGACGACGCGGGATTGGATATTTTTGAAATTCTCAAATCTTTAAATGTAAATTCAGAATCCGGCGCGCGTTTTGTGCTTCATGGTTATACAGGCAGCCCGGAAGTCTTAAAGAAGTTTTTTGACCTTGGCGGGTATGTTTCTTACAATGGCATACTTACATTCGATAAAACCGGCAATATGGAAGCATTGCTAAAAAGTACTCCGCTGGAAAGGTTTGTTTTGGAAACTGACTGTCCGTATTTAACTCCCGTACCGCACCGCGGCAAGCGCAATGAGCCCCTCTACGTTAAGCATGTGGCGGAAAAAGTAAGCCAATTGTTGCGACTGCCTTTGGAAGAAGTGGAAAAATTTACCGAAGCCAATACCAGGAAGCTGTTTAATATTTAATATATAAAGTAAATAAAAAAAGCGGGCACTTTCAGCACCCGCGGGAATGGTTGATCTCCCGGTTACTAGTCGAGTCTAATACCGAACTTCTTGAGTAATTTTGTGTCTTGGCGTGACCACAAATTCTTGTCGGTGGAATCCTGGCTTTCACTATCTCCGGCTTGATCGTCTTCATCCGACTCGTCCCGTTTGTTAAAGCCAATGGTGGCTTCGAGAACGAGAAACACGTCGTAACCGGCGCGTTTAATTTCGCCAATTGCCGCGGCAATACGGTCGGAGTCGGAAAGCGACTCATTTATGGCATTGCCAAGTTCCTGCATCAACTCTTTGAGTCGATCGTCCATGGTATCCCCCTTTGAACTTCGCGAACTTTTATAAGAATGGCTGAGAAATAGTATTATTATGCTGAAGTAAAAATTTGTCAAACGTATGAAAAAATATAATCCATTAGAAATTGAAAAGCGCTGGCAGGGATATTGGCTGAAAAAAAATCCTTTCCGCTCAAAGGATTTTAGCAAAAAGCCAAAAAAGTTTGTCTTAGTGGAGTTCCCGTATCCTTCGGGCGCTGGGCTTCATATGGGGCATTTGCGGCCGTATGTGGCGGCCGATGTTTACGCGCGCTATCATCGCTTAAAAGGTTTTGAAGTGCTGTTTCCAATGGGCTGGGACGCTTTTGGACTGCCCGCGGAAAATTACGCCATTAAAATGGGCGTGCATCCGTCCATTACCACAGCGCAAAACATCAAGAACGCAAAAAAACAAATGCTCTCCTGGGGCCTTTCCTTTGACTGGAGCCGTGAGATTAACACCACTGACCCAAGCTACTACAAATGGACCCAGTGGCTGTTTTTGCAATTTTTTAAAAAAGGTTTGGCATATGAAGCCACGGGGCTTATTAACTGGTGCCCCAAAGACAAGACAGGTTTGGCAAACGAAGAAGTCATAGACGGCAAGTGCGAACGCTGCGGCGCAGTGGTGGAAAAAAAGGAACTGCGCCAGTGGTATTTAAAAATTACAGCGTATGCGGAAAAACTTTTAGAAGGCCTGAAGACTTTAGACAAATGGCCGAGCGCTGTTAAATTACAGCAAGAAAATTGGATTGGAAAAAAGACCGGTATAAACATTAGCTATGAGATAGAAAATAGAAAAGTAAAAGTAGAGTGTTTTACCACCCGGCCGGACACGAATTTTGGGGCTACATTTGTCGTAATTGGTCCAGAACATCCGCTGCTGCAGGATAGGAATATTTTAGACATCGACACTAAAAAGTGGCAGGAAGTAGAAAAGTATAAACAAACAGCCTCAAGCGAAGCGGAAGAATTAAGAACCGCCGAAAACCGGAAAAAAACCGGCGTTTTTACCGGACTCTATTGTGTAAACCAGTTAACCAATTACAGAATGCCATTGTACGTGGCTGATTATGTTTTAGGCAACGTGGGTACAGGCGCGGTTGTGGGCGTGCCCGGGCACGACAAGCGCGACTTTGAGTTTGCCCAAGAATTCAATTTGGAAATAAAAAGAGTTGTGCAGAAGGACGCGGGAGACACCGCGCCTATTACATCTATCACAAAAGTTCAGGAAGAGGAGGGGACTATGGTTAATTCCGAATTTTTAAACGGCCTTAACATTCACGATGCCACGGAAAAGATTATGGATTATATGGAGGCGCAAGGTTATGGCAAGCGGGTAGTGAACTATAAACTTCGCGATTGGGTATTTTCCAGGCAAAGGTACTGGGGCGAGCCTATTCCGCTTGTGCATTGCGTGACTTGCGGTATAGTGCCGGTGCCGGAAAAAGACCTGCCGGTAAAATTGCCGAATGTAAAAAAATACGAGCCGACCGGTACGGGCGAGTCGCCTTTGGCCGCCATAACCAAATGGGTAAATACCAAATGTCCAAAATGCAAGAGTCCTGCCAAACGCGAAACCAACACCATGCCGCAATGGGCTGGCTCTTCTTGGTACTGGCTAAGGTATGCTGATTCTAAAAATTCCAAAAAATTTGCCGACATAAAAAAGCAAAAATATTGGACGCCAGTAGATATTTATTTCGGCGGCATGGAGCACACCACCTTGCATTTGCTTTATAGCCGGTTTTGGAACCAGTTTTTGTTTGACCAGGGATTGGTTGCGCAAAGCGAGCCTTATAAAATGCGAAAACCCCATGGAATTATTTTGGGGCCCGACGGCGAAAAAATGTCCAAATCCCGCGGCAACGTGGTTGATCCTCAGGCGGTGGTAAAAAGCCACGGCGCGGATACTTTAAGAATGTATGAATTGTTTTTAGGCCCGCACGAGGCCATGGTGGCGTTTAGTGACAAAGGCGTGGTGGGGGTAAAAAGGTTTTTGGATAGAGTCTACGAGTGGATTCAAAGATTTAAGATTGAAGATTTAAGATTGAAGACAAAAAGGCAGGCATCTGAAAAGGCACAGAGGGCGCTGCATAGGCTAATAAAAAAAATCACCGAAGACATAGAAAATTTCAGGTTCAATACCTCTGTTTCCGCGTTTATGGAATTTCATAATGAAGTAAAAGAAGAAGCTGTTAATTCCCAATTCATAAAAACATTTTTAATTTTGCTTTACCCTTTTGCTCCGCATATTGCCGAAGAGCTTAATCAGCAGATTATCCTGCCTTATAGGCAGGCAGGCAAATTACTCCAATTAGAAAAGTGGCCGGAGTATGACGAGAGCTTAGTGGCGGAAACAGAAGTGGAAATTATAATTCAGGTTAACGGTAAGACAAAAGGAAAAATTTTCATGCCGGCAAACAGCAAAGAAAATGCAGTAAAGGCAATAGCCATGGAGTTGGAAGCATTAAAATTAATTATGGCAGGACAGACCATAAAGCGTACGATTTATGTTCTAAACAGGATAATTAATTTTGTAATATAAAAAAAGATGGCCGAAGCCATCAGTTGCTGTCCTTTATAAATCTGACAATGTCGGGATACTTGACCCCGAGTCGGTTTGTTAGAACGAATAAGACGTGTCTCAAACGTTCATGTTGTAGTTCAACATAAGCCTTACGAGCAAGACTCAATGCCGCGGCCACTTGGTTGGGTGCTTGCTCAATTAGCCTATAAATTTCATCTACTTCGCCGACCTTTGCCGTCTGTTGCTCCAAATCATGGAGGAACTTCCACAGACTTTGGTGGTGCATAAAGCCCCCCTTTAGCTGCACGATGACTTATTTTACGGGTATTGTCAAGCTTTAGACTTTAATAAAAATTATTCTTTAATTATGTTTACGACATTCCATTTTCCGCATTATTTTACCAGGAAAATTCGAGAAGAAATTGGCGAAATATACGCGCATTCCGCCATTGCCAATCTGGCGCTTTCCATGATGGCGTTGTTTGAGCCTATTTTTCTGTACGCGGTACTTGGGTTTAGCATAAATGAAGTATTGCTGTTTACCGCCATTGTTTATGGAGTGTACATAGTTTGTATTCCCCTGGGCGGCAAAGTCGCCAGCGCCTATGGCTATAAGCACAGCATTGCCATAAGCATCCCGTTTCATATTTTATATTGGCTTATACTAATTAGCTCTCAGCAAAGCAGCGGGCTGGCTTACATTGGCGCGGTGGCTTATGGATTGTCTAAAAGTTTTTACTGGCCCGGGTACCACTCGCTTATTGCCCGCTACAGCGACGAGGGACAGGTGGGTCGCGAATTCGGCGTAGTGTATTCGCTTATTAGCCTTACGCTTATTGCCGGTCCGCTCATTGCGGGGGTTATTTCCCAGCACGCGGGCTTTACTGCCACGTTCATAGTAACCGCCCTAATATATTGTTTAAGCCTATATCCATTGTTTAAGCACAAAGAAATATTTACGCCCAAGGAGTACGCCTATAGGCAGACGCTTGATTTGTATAGGCAATTTCCAAAAAAAGCATTTGGGTATTTGGGTTTCGGGGAAGAAATGTTCGGCCTTAATATTTGGCCAATATATATATTTATTGTGGTAAAAAATTATGAGACTGCGGGGCTCTTAGCCACAGTGGCCAGTCTGGCCGCTGCCGGACTAGCTCTTATAGTCGGGAAGGTTGCCGACCAGTACAGCAAGCATGTGCTTATTAAGATTGGCGCGTTTTTCTCGGCCTTGGTGTGGCTTGGCCGGTTTGTGGCCACCAGTTTTTGGAGCACCTTTTTTATGGACTCCCTGGCTCGCACCAGTAAGGAAATGTCCATAATCCCCATAAGTACGGCTACTTATATTAAGGCGGAGGAGACACATGTGGTGCCGTATATTGTATTTTTTGAACAAAGCTTGGCCGTAGGCAAGTTAACAGCCTGTTTTGCCGG
>CAZPRQ010000023.1:0-1965 GCA_964589415.1 uncultured Candidatus Saccharibacteria bacterium | reverse complement strand
ATATGAATTACACAAACATTCAAGCTGAGGATTTTCAGCTTTATGAAATTATTAAGCGGGAAGAACAACGGCAAAAGGAAGGCTTGGAACTTATTGCTTCGGAAAATTACGTATCCAAGGCAGTGCTGGAAGCTATGGGGTCCATTTTAACCAATAAATATTCCGAAGGGTACCCGGGCAAAAGGTATTATGGTGGGAACGAAATAATTGATCAGGCGGAAAATTTGGCAATTGAACGCGCCAAGCAATTGTTTGGCGCCGAGCATATTAACGTCCAGCCGCTTTCCGGCAGTCCCGCCAATATGGCAGTGTATATGGCATTGCTAAACCCTGGTGATAAAGTTTTGGGATTTTCTCTGGACCAGGGCGGGCATTTGTCCCACGGTCATCCTTTAAATTTTTCCGGAAAACTTTATACCATTGTTCCTTATTTCGCGCGCAAGGATACCGAAATTATAGATATGGATGAAGTAGAAGAAATAGCGCTTAGGGAAAAACCGAAAATGATTTTAGCGGGTTTTAGCGCGTATTCCAGAAATATGGATTGGAAACGGTTTAAGGAAATTGCCGACAAGATAGGCGCGTACACTTTTGCGGACATTGCCCACATAGCAGGGCTTATAGCCGGCAAGCAATTGGAAAGCCCGGTGCCGTATTTTGACGTGGTCTCTACCACTACGCACAAAACTTTGCGGGGCCCCAGGGGCGCCATAATAATGTGCAAGGAAAAATTCGCTTCTGCCATAGACAAGGCCGTCTTCCCGGGAGTCCAGGGCGGGCCGCACGACCACATTAACGCGGCCAAGGCCATAAGTTTTGGCGAAGCATTAAAGCCGGAATTCCAGGAATACTCCAAGCAAGTTATAAAAAACGCGCGAGGCCTGGCCTTAGCTTTGCAAAGTAAGGGCTACCGCGTAATTTCCGGCGGTACGGACAATCATTTAATGCTTATAGATTTGTTTGGCAGCAAGAACATTACCGGCAAAGAGGGGGAAAAAGCACTGGAACACGTGAGCATCTCCATAAATAAAAATATGATTCCGTTTGATCCCAGAAAACCCCTGGACCCTTCGGGTATTCGCGTAGGCACGCCGGCTTTAACTACTCGTGGTTGCAAAGAGGCGGATATGGTAAAAGTGGCGGAATTAATGGACGCGGCTTTGCAAAGCCGTGAGGACGAGTTAAAATTGGCGGAAATAAAGCGGCAGGTGAGGGAATTTTCCTTAAAGTTTCCGGTGCCGGGAATAGAATAAAATGAATTGGCTTTTAAATTTAGACTACCAGCTGTTTAGTTTTTTAAACGGCTTGGCGTCAAAAAACTCGTGGTTTGACGCGTTGGTGATTGTGTTTGCCTATTGGGCGGCTTTTTTACTGCCGGTTTGGTTATTGGTGTGGGGTATTCTAAATAGGCGCAATATAAATTTAAATAAATATATATTTAGCTTGGTTGCTTCGGCAGTGGCGGCACGGCTACTATTGGTGGAAATAATAAGATTTTTTATAGTCCGCGCTCGGCCGTATTTGGCGCACGACGGAGTGAACCAGCTAATTTTAAAAGGCGGAGAGCCGTCTTTTCCTTCCGGGCACACTGCCCCCATATTGGCAGTAGGCGTGGTGTTGCTGAAATTTAATAAAACGGTCGGATGGCTGGTTATTGTACTTGCAATTTTAGTAGGCCTGTCCCGCGTGGTTGCGGGCGTGCATTATCCTTCCGATATTTTGGGCGGGGCACTTGTAGGTTGGCTGTGCGGTTTGATAATAGTAAAATTGTTTAAATTAAAATAATAAATGTTCATACTTCGTAGTGTAGAAGTTTTGTATTTACTTTTTTAACCCTCTCTGTCCCGATAAAATCGGGACATCTTCCCCCAAGGGGGAGAGTAATATTGAAGAATCTATTATGGATCTATTACAAGCAATAATTTTAGGGGCAGTGCAGGGGTTGGGGGAGTTTTTACCCATTTC
>CAZPRQ010000022.1:0-19585 GCA_964589415.1 uncultured Candidatus Saccharibacteria bacterium | reverse complement strand
TTTCGTTCGTAGTTGAAAAATAAGCTTTGTACCTTACATACCGACTATTGTCATGACTTGAACTTAGCGTGGAACCAGAAACGGTGTAGTAAGTGCCGGCCGTTCCATCCGGTCCCAAGTATGTCCAAGGACCGGCCGAGTCGTTTGAGGTGGCAATTTGAAATTTCAATTCCGTCCCATTTGTCTGGCTGGTTGGCTCCCAAGTTATAGTGGTAAAATCTGACTCCGAAGTGCCGGTATCGAATGTCGCGGACTCCAACCAACCCGGACTTAAATGATCCCCGCTGACTTTTTTTAAACGAACGCCCGTGGGAACGCTGTTTATGTCTATATTTCCGTTGTCTTGAAAATATCGATCCGGGGTGCTGGTTGACCATAAATCCAAACCGCTCCCTCCCGTCCAGTCGTACTGAACCCATACACTGCCTCCTGTATATCCGTAATAATCCTGCGGTTCGCTGCCCCCTTTGCGCAAATGAACATAGGCATCCTCGAGCGCCGCCCCGGTCGCGGCGTCTTTTACTATTACCAACAAACTATGATCGGTACTGTTGCTGCCTAAAATCATGGTAAAAGTCTGGCTCGTACCGGGCAAAACGTCAATTTTTTGTATTGGCGAAGTTCCGCGCACAACAAAATTCTGGCCCGCCAAAAGCGTAGGAGTGTAAGTATCCCACTCAATGTCAGTTAAACTGATTCTACCAGCTACCGAACTGTAATTTTGATTAAATTTATAAACGTTAGGCGTAACACCAATTAATTTGGCTCCGCGAACATTTACCCCCACCCCGTTCATATCCTGGCATATAGTATCAAAAGTGCGTATGGTTAAATTGGAAAGCAGATCTATAAAAAAACTAATTTCCGTTACCTGGCCGTTAACTATTGTAGCGTGAGGCTTGGTGGGGTTGGGATTTTCCGCCGTAATTGGGTATGTTCTGTCGGTTGAATAACCCGTTTTAGCCACTGTAATCTCATAACCGTTTACGGACGCGGGCAGAGCAACTTCTATCCACTGCCCGGACGCGTCCGACTGGCGGTCTAAAATAATATCGGGATTTAAAAGCGTATTGGCTATATGGATATTGGCACCGCTAATTGGCTGTCCCTGCGCGTTAAACACTTTCACCAACAACGCGCCGGCGTTGGAAATTCCCTCTAAACCTTTTGGGGATACGGTAGTAAAAAATGCCGTTACTTGCCCGGTAGACAAATTTCGCACGCTCATTTTAACCTGTTTATAATCGTTGGGGGCGGTGTCGGTCCCTGCCAAAATGGTTCCGTCTGCCGAATCATCAAGATAGGTTACCTCATAATAAATATTATACGTGTACGCCTCAATACTTTGGCTTATGGGATTGCTATAATCCGCCAGCAAGCCGGGCGGATTGCCATTTACCGTGCCAACTTGGCTATAGGGCATATTACGAATATTTTCCAAATACTGGGAAGCCATGGTTGCCAGGACGGTTTTTTCCCTGGCGGCTTTGACCGCTTTAGCCAACGCAGAAAAACCGGCCAAGGCGGCACTGGCCAAAAGAGCAAATATTACAATTGTTACCATTAATTCAATAATGGTAAACCCAGCCCAATGATAATTTTTTTGTATTTTTTTCAAATTTTTTATTATTTTAGGACGGCCAAAACTATTTATCCGCATTATAGATTTATAATAACATTATTTCGAGCAAATATAAATAAGTCTGGTTAGTATGGTATACTATACATACTAAACATCTTACAATGGACAATCCCCCACAAATTGAAACTCAAACAACAATACCTGGCAGGTTTAAATTTTTAAATAAACTCATTAGCTATTTTAAAAGCCCTGGCAAGCATAAATTTATAGCCGGAGGTTTTATAGTTTTGCTTTTATTGGCCTCTGCAGGTTTTGGAGCGTATTCATATTTTAAAAAAGAACCAATAGTCCCGCAGTCGGAAAAAATACCGGAAAAAAGCGTGGAAGTAAAATTTTTATTGGAAGTATATGGAAAAATCCAAACCGAATATTGGGACAAAATAACCGACGAACAGCTTTCCAATTTATACTTATTGGCGGCGCAAAAATTGCAGAACCGGCAATTTACCATTATTAACAAAAATTCTGCCGGAGTGGAGCAATTATATTCCGAAGCCACTTTAGGACTCGACGAAGCCCAGAAAAAAGAATTTACCGTAAATTTGGCCACCGTGGTACTGGCAAACCTGCAGCCATTTGGCCGGTCCGGCCTGTTTACGTCCAAACAAGAGGAACAATTAAAAAATACGGTTTCCAACATTAATCCGGAACAAAATCTTTATTCCGACTTGGGCCTGCAAAAAGGCGCGGCGCCCCAGGATGTTAAAATTGCCTACGAAAAAAAGTCCCAGGAATTAAAAAAACAATCCAGCCCCGAGTCAAAACAGCAGCTGGAAAAAATAGAATACGCCAACCGAGTGCTTGGGGATGAAAACAGCAAACAAACTTACGACACCACGGGCGCTGAACCCACGGTATTTACCCAGCAATATGGGTCAAATATACTGCATATGTATATTAAACGTTTTTCCCCTACCACGCTGGATGAATTTGTAAAACTTTCCGACAAGGCCGACAAAACCCAGAGTCTCAATACCCTTGTCTTGGACATGCGGGGCAATATTGGCGGCGCTATAGACATATCGCCTTACTTATTGGGCCCGTTTATAGGTTTTAACCAGTACGCGTTTGAACTGTGGCATCAGGCCACCAGTACGCCGGTAAAAACCATGTCCGGCTGGCTGCCTTCTTTGGTTCGGTACAAAAAAGTCGTAATACTAATAGATGGCGGCAGTCAATCTACGGCCGAACTTATGGCAGGGGTGCTAAAGAAATATAACGTTGGGGTGGTTATGGGCGCCCAAAGCAAAGGCTGGGGAACAATTGAGCGGGTATTTGAGCTGGAAAACCAAATTAATCCCCAAAAAGAAAAATATTCCATGTTTTTGGTACATACCCTCACACTAAGAGACGACAACCAACCTATTGAGGGCAGGGGCATTGAACCTCACATTCTCATGGCGGACAAAAACTGGAAAAAAGAACTCCTGCTCCGGTTTAATGACCAAACACTTACGCAAACTCTGGAAAGAATTTGGAATAGTAAATTACCGTAAAATAAAAAACATCCCCCCCGCCGTTGGCGGGGGGGATGTTTTTTATTGTTAGCGGTTAATGACATGGTAGATAATATTTGCAATGTCAACTCTTAAAGGTCTTGGCATGTTTAAAATAAACTCAAAATTAACCGTAAATAGATCCTGACCCCTTTTTTCCCCTCACCTTTCCTAAACCTCTGCAGGGGCATGGAAGAAAAACCGTGAACTAATCCGCAAGAGCTACAGTTTATACTTACAAAAATTCTAATTTTTAAATCTTATATCCGAGTCAAAATGATCCTTCAAATATCCTGTAAGAGTTTTTGGGTAACCAAAATTCCACCAATCATCGGTGCGGGTTTTGTCGTATCCCCAATTTCTAACATCTCTATGAATAAGGGTTTTCCTAAATTCCTCGTCAGCCTGCTTTACTTCCTCAGTTTGCCCATAGCCAATTTCTTCTATCATGTTTCGTATGGAAAGATCATTCCAATATTCATCTTCACTACCGCTATACACTCCGGTTACTATATCGTTTACCAAACCTTTCCAAGCATCAATAACTTGTTCAGGGTATGCAAAGTTGCTATTAGTAAACTTTTCATTCAAAATTTTAATAGCGTTCTCTCTGTCCGGCGTCATTCCAAACCACCCCCCTTCTTCTGTTGTTCAGCTACTTGTTTTTGATAATAACCATATCCTTCCTGGGGACGGAATGCTGTTGGTGACCCACCATCTTTATTGTTAATAACAATAGTTCCGAGCCTAGCATCCCAATACAAATCTTTAGTAGCACCACTAAAGCTCTCGGAAGGCTTAGATATAACGCCGCTTACATATTCACGCCATTGACCTTTACTTTGGAACAACGAACCATACTCTCTCCCGTTAATATTATTTACTCCAAGGACATGCTTCTCGTAACTACCATGGCTATCAATACTATTTACCAGATTGTTAGTTCGCACGCCCGCTATTTCCGCTTCTATCCTAGCCTTATTATTCTGATTTACTTTTTCCAAAGTCCCGGGTTTAACTTCAAAGGTCAAGCCTTTGCGTCCGGTAATGGGGTTAACCCGGCCGGTGGATTCAATAAGTCCGGAGCCTCCGAATTCAGAAGTTTGCCTCAAGTGCTGCCCTGTTTGAATTACTGCCGGATCACCTTGGATAGCACCGTAAGTTTCCAGCGCAGTTCCTCCCAAAATTCCGGCAAGGAAAAACCAAGCCGCAGCAACGACCGGGGCTATTCTACCGCTTGGGTCACTAAGTGTTACGGGGTTATTTCTAGCATAACTATAGGAATTTTGGTTTTGAGGGTCAGCAAGCCAGGCTCCGTCAAAATCCCAGAACACTGGATCTTGGGAAGTAAACTTACCACTCGCGCTATTGTAATACCTGGCGTTAAGATAGTTCAACGAAGTATTTTCGTCGTAGAACTCGCCTATATACTCTCTTTGAGAAACATCCGTTCCTTCGCTTATCCTTTTACCTCCATAGGGATAAAAGTCCAACAACTGGGTTACGGCACCGCCTTCTGAATCGGTAACGACATTAGTTCCTCCAAGATGGTCAGTATGGACATACGAGACGGTTGTAGTTGTACCGGTTCCAACTACGCCAGCTATTAAGGTACCGTCAGGCAGGAAGATATTCTTCGTTGGCGTGCTTCCGGTAATATTGTAGAAATTACTGGAGTAAACTGTTGTGGTTGCCCCGACTACTTGTTTGGTTCTTTGTCCCCAAGGATCGTATTGGTATGTGCTAGTTGCTGAACCATTAACCACGGCTTGGGTCAGACGATTATTATAGTCCCAAGTATAGGACGAAGCCGGAGTAGTCGTGCCTTGCCTTACAGTTAGCAAATTACCATTGTTGTCATAAGTATAAGCTAGGCTACTGCCAGCAGTAGTCGTGGCCACAGCATGAGGATTCAAGTAAGCTGCGGTGCCTGTAGCATAGGTATACGTAGTGGTAGTGCCGTTTTCGTTTCGGCTTAGCATATTACCCAGAGAATCGTAGGTATAGGTGTAACGGTAAGGGGTAGTTGTTGCCCTAGTGGTACTGGCAGAAGTTAACCTGTTTAAGTCGTCATAGCCATAGGTGAGTATGCGTTCTAAACTTGTAGAAGCAGATTCGGCTAATTGAGTAATATTACCATTACTGTCATAGGTGAATGACAAATCCTGAATAGCCCTGGTGGTAGCCGTAATTCCATACAATTCAGCTATTTCCCCGGCAGAAAGCGCGCGACTAAACACTGCCATGTCATCCCACACGGCATCGGCCTTGGAAGTTCCGTTATACGCCGCTCCCAGCACAAAGTCATTTACTGAACCGCCACTGCCACTCCCGCTTGTAGCCAAGCTACCAAAACTTTCCCCATCTAAATAGCCCCGTAAATACGTGCCGTCATAGGTTAAGGCTAAGAAATGGTAAGATGTTGTACCCAAGTCAAAATTGGTAGATACCGGGTTGTCTGAAACCCCGGACTTACCCCTGTTTACCGAAACACTGTAAGTTCCCGAGGTGTTGGTAAACCAAAAGTCATATTCAACTTTGGAAGAGCTGTTAAACTGAGACGCCATGTACCAGGTAGAGCCGGAACCGGGCCTGGAATTTAACTTTATCCAGCCTGAAATGGTTACCGCTCCTCCGTTAATTCCCATATTACTGTTCGTATGGTGGTAACTAGAACCATCGTATGAGTAGCCGTTATTAAACTTGGCGGTTACGGAACTGGGAGTACCTACGGCAGTTAGGGAATTGGAGCCTTTACTGTCACTGGTATCTTCCATCCGGTAGTAGGAAATTAGGTTGGCGTCGTTGTAATAAGAGGTAAGATAGAGTTCTGTAGCGGCTGCAAGGGCAGTCTTAACACTAAAACTCTTTGCTAAAAACCTAAATGTCGAAAGGAAAGCGTGGGTTAAGGCCTTCCAGATTGTGGAAATTATATTTTGATTAGTAATTACTTCCGGCAAACTTTCGGTAGTTGTCGCGCTATTTTCATTTTCTACCTGTTCAATTTGTGGTATTAGGGTATCTGATGATGAAGTAGCAATTTCCTCCTCATTTATAAACTCTATTGTAGTACTTGTTGACGTAGTTGCTGTTTCAGGTGTAGACGTGCCCACCAACTCTTCCTCGGGAATAATTTGTTCAAGAGTTGAAGTAGAGCTGGTAGATGTGCCGGTTTCCGGTTCTATAATAATATTTGGTTCTCCGGGAATAATTGATTGCTGTTCTTCAGGGCTAGACATTAAGGAATCACCCATGTCCAAAGGTAAAGTGGTGACTTTGCGCGCCAACCTATACATAGTGTTAGCATCAAAAGTATTGGTAGTCACTGCGCCATTGGCGTAAGTAAGCACTGTTTCTTTGCCCGTAGGCGCGTAATCTATATTGGTTAGTACATCTATAAAACTCGAGTCAGTTGATTCTTTTCGCTGAATTTGATCTGCCAAACCCGCAGTATTATAAATGTATTTTACTTGTGAGTTGTCGGGGTTTACTATTGTTACCACGTTACCCTGGCGGTCATAAGTATACGCGGTTGTATAATTGGTTCCGCTTATTGACTTTACTTCCTGAGTTAACTGCCCAAGCGCATTATAAGTATTGGCAATGCTAACGTCGGTTGACGAGGCCACACACAATCTTCCCTGACCCTGGCTGCATGTGTCATAGGTATTGGTTACTTCCGTCCCCGCCAGGCCTGTGAAATCCTCAGTTAGCTGCCGGTTAATGTCGTCATAGGTATAATTTACAGTCTGGCTCTTGGGGTCAACCACCGTGGTTATATTTCCCGCGTCATCATAAGTATAGGTATAGGTACCGTAAGTCGCATCTCCGGGGGCATGCAAATCTTGGGCGGTAAGTCGACGACCCAAACCGTCATAGGTGAAATTGCGGACATTACTTGAGGCATCGGTAATACTAGTTAAATTAACTAAATAATTATAGGTATAGAACGTAGTGTAGGTACTTGAGCCATTATGTTCATCAACCTGCTTTAAGTTTCCAAAGGCGTCGTTGTACAATACTTTAGTTTTACCATTCAAGTCAGTAGTCGTTATGTTCCAATTTGACTGGACGGCGGTCGTAGTACCAAGCGCATTAGTTGTTGTAGCGATCCTAAGTAAGGCATCGTAATAATAATTTATAAACAACTGGCTGGTGGTGGTTGCAGTGGTAGTAGCACTGCCTCCTGAAAAATACGGCAAAGATTCCTTTTGGAGTAACCCAAGCGTGTTATAACTATAATCCTTAACTGCGTAATTACTACCCTCTGCCTCTATTCGCTCCTGTTTTTTCCTGCCTAAGCCGTCAAAATAAACATACGACTCTACCGTGTTCGTGGAGGATAAATAAGCAGTCTTATGCACGCTCACGGAATTAGGAATATTGGTATAACTAATAACTAGGGCGGTCTGGAGTGTAGAAGTATTGCTCGGGTCCGGTTGTTTTTGCTCAATTAAACGGTCTACTCCGTCATATACATTTTGGAAATTATTCCCGTTCGGGTCAGTAACCTGCTTAATCTTGCCCGACGAATAGTCATAGGTAAATTGACTAACATGGCTTAATGGATTGGTTACGGTAGTTGGGTATAAATTATACGCATCATAGCTGTAGGTAATGGTTTTATCCCGAAAGTCTTTTTCTGAGGTAACGAGGCCATAACTATTATATGTTTTTTCAGCATCTACGTAAGTTCCACCGGACTTCCAATCTTCTTTTTTAGTAAGATTACCAAGGTTTACCACCCCTAAAGCTGAATTGTCGTAATAGTAACGGCTTTCTTTTACCTTAGTGCTCGAGTGATCTAAAGTACTTTCCGTTGCCAGTAAACTCATTAGCGAAGAGGTCGAACTGGTTGCGTACGTATAGCTGGTAGTAAAATCATCGGTTTCCACATCTGTAAAAGTACCGTCGTTATTTCCATTAACTTCCCCGTATTCTATTTTTTGGGTTATGTTCCCTGTAGTGTTGTTATAAGTATAGGCCTCGGCTTTGTCTTTATGGGTTTCTATACCGTCGTAGTGATACTTTACAGTTTGGGCAAGTTTAACAAAACCGGTATTAGAAGTTGTGGCCGTATCCCATTTATTTATGGTTTTTTCAAACAAATTTCCACTACCGTCATATTTTTCTACCCTGTAAGGTTTACCAATTTTATAATAGTTGTCTAAATACTCGCCAGTTGTAGAAGCACTGCTGTTGCCTTGGTGATAATATGTTTTATTCACGTTTCCTTCCGAGTCGGTAACATCTATTTCTGAAAAACCCGCAAACCGCTTATCTAAAGCACTGGCATAATATGTTAATCCACCCTTATATGTATACGTATCAATTGTACTAGTTGCTAATCCGTCATGTGTAATTATTTGGTATACGGTTTGTTGGTTATTACGGATGTTAGGATTTAATAAATTATTTGAGCCATCTTTATATTGTGCCGCTGCTTTATAATTTACACTTACATTGCCCCCACTCGGAAAACTAATTTTTTTAAGAACGTCTACCGGCTTAACAGTATTTAACGAAGTTTCGCTATTTATATTACCGCTTACTAGCCTGGCATTTAAAGTATCGGCCATTAAATTACCATCTATATCTGCGATTTTTGCCCCGGAATAAGCAGGTGTAACCGAGTTAACAAAATAATTTGGACTACCCCAACCTATACCGACATCTAACCATCCATTTCCGGTATTTAAGTATCCATGCCTCACGGCTGAGGATCCATCATATTCGCTTCTATTAACATCGACTAAGCCATCTCCATTAAAATCGAAAGTTCTGACACCTCTGTCCGTACTCCCAACAACAAAAGTTTCGGGTGATAGGTATGGTGCGTAATTTACCCACGTGCTTGTCCCGTTGTGTAATGCTGCAAAATTTAAATCTTCTGCACTACCTGCAGAAGTATATGCCTGGAAGAAATCGGTTAAAGTATCCCCATTTAGGTCAATGGTCACTCTTGATTCTTTACTTATACCACTTACAACTGACCATAAAGTTGAACTTGAAAAACCGCTACCATTATTCAAGTAGGCCTCGGAAATAGAAGAGGACCCATTGTTATATATATTAAAAATATCTAACAAACCATCACCATTCATATCATCTAGATCGGCAAGTTGCAAATTACCTACATTTGTAGTTCCATTGGCAAAAGCCAACGGTGAAGTCCAGGTGCTACTAGCGCTCCAACCTGAACCCGTATTTAAATATGTAGTTTTAGTTATAGTATTAGCTAAAACTATATCCTGAAGCCCATCCCCATTTATATCGGCTATTCTCGCTCCCATATCGCAATAAATTGATTGGCAATCCCCGCTGTCCACAAAGAAATCCAATGGTGGTTGATAAGGAGTGCTCGTTGAAAAATTACCAGACCCGTCGTTAACGTAAGCTATCCTAGTAGAAGAACCATATTGATCGCGAGCCGCATAGAGTATGTCAGAATAACCATCGCCATTAAAATCACTCATAATGGCATAGTGCAAGTCCAACGGGTAATTTATAGCTGTTGTCGTCCACCCACCCTCCGAAACTTGGTATTCAAATGAAGTAGCTGGTAATGTGGTTGTTGAATTATTTTCGTCTATCCCGCTTTCCGTTATACTGCTTAATAAATTTTTTCTATCATTGTCGCCTGTTGTATAGGCTAAATCATACTTTTTTAACCAAGATCCGTTCATTTTCACAGTTACGTCTTTCACCCGCTTATCCGTAACTACCTGAAAACCGGTTCTGGAAGAAGTAGATACATCTGTCCTTGTTTCCCTATTAAACTCTACGGTATATAACGGCGTGCTAGTAGAATTGCCCGCATACAATACCTTGGAAGGATAAACCTGCGCTCCCGATTTGTAGTATTCATACTTAATTTCATTACCATTAGGCTCCATTACTCGGTCTAAATACCATTTATTAGTTCGGTTAGAGTTGTACAAATCTTCCAGTTTAGCCGAAACAGATACCGTACTTGTAGCTGTAGTTGTAGAAAAATACAAAGAGGAAAGCTCAGTCGATGTTGGAATTCGACTAAACACTGCCACGTCGTCCATATTTCCATTCCAATAATTATTGGTTCCACCGTTGAAACCCAAGTATGTCGTGGTCTGGCTTAATGTTACGCTTGAAGAGCCGGTAACACTCGCCTCCTCAATGCCATTTACATAAATTTTCCTAATTTTATTCGTTGAGTCGACATAAAAATCGACCATATACCAGGTATTGCCATTAAAGTTTGAGGCTGTGGCAATTTCACCGCCGTTGTCGCCGTATAAGTCAAACTTAAATTTAAACTGGCTCGAACCCGTGCCGCGTATCCATGTAATAAAATTACCCGATCCGCTCCAACTGCTACTGCCCCATAAAGACATGTCCGTATTAATACCAGGCACGGTTGTAACCTTTATCCAACCATGAATCCAAAAACTGGTTTTGCCATTAAAAATGGCACCTAAGTTTATTCTCGCATTCGTACCATTGAATGTTGCCCCTTGGTTAAATTTTCCATAGGAGTTACCGTACGACATGTTTGAATCTGTTCCGTTATAGGAACCTTTGCTGTCATTACTGTCACCTTCCAATTGGTAGTACGAAACAATACTACCGTCCGAATACAGATTGGTCGAATAGAGTTCGGGCGTGCCGGAAGCAGTCGTAGTTGAAGTTGAGTCGGTGGAATTTCCAAAAAAATAGGTATAACCTTTTTTGTCCTTTACTGTCCAAAGATCATTTTGAAAAGTATAATTTAAAAACTCACCATTTTCTGTTCTGGCCGTATAGGTGGTCGTTGAGGTTTGGGCCAATTCGCCAGATAGTGATGAGCTAAAATAAGGGGTTGTGGTGCTATATAAATTATTTACTCCGTTTTTGTTGAGCCTTTCAATAGTTGGAATATTAAGCGACCAACCTGCGCCAAATGCCGAATCCAGCTCCTTAGCATTTTGGCTGTTATATTGAAGTTTCAAATCGGGCTGGAAACCATTCCTGCCAGGAGGCACAACAAGGGGATATTCTGTAACCAAAGCGCCGTTTACTTCATCCATTTTGGGAGATTGACTGGCTTTAAAGCCTGTATCCAACTTTGGGTCAGGCTCACTGGATTCAGAATCCAATAAATTCTGATTATCCAGGGGTGTTTCAGATTGTTCTTCCGGTTTGCTAGTAAGATTTTCCGCCGGACTAGAATTTAAACTGGTTTCCTGCTGCTGGGGCGGAACATCTTCACTTAGGGGCTGGACATTTTCATTGTCAGGCAAAGCTTCGGTTGAGCTGGGAGTGGTAGTCTGAATGCTTATATTGACCCCTCTATTACTAACGGATTCTGCCGCAAAAACTTGACCCCAAGGCATAATAATTATAAAAAAAGCTAACGCAAAAGCAGTTAACCTTTTAAACTTGTAATAAAATGGCATATGATATTTGTTTCTCTGTCTAAGGTTTTTTACCTCAAGGCAGCATAAAAACATTAGCACCCCTATAATACTCTTAAATAAAGAAAATGTAAATTGGGCTGTAGAAAATTACATTACCTAAACTCCATTGGAACGTTTAATTCCGGCAGAAGCATAGTTATGCCTTGTCCCGCTAAAACTTTTTGCGGGACAACATGAAATGGAATGGAATAAGAAAGTATGCCGTCGTGAACCGGAAAACACAAACGAGGTTTTACGGCCAAACCGTATTCTATAACCTCTTTGGTTTTTACCCACGGCCCGGCCACCGGCAACGCCAAAACCTCTACCGGTTTTTCCGGTACATACAAAGCATCGCCCGGGTAAAAAAACTTCCCTGCCACCCTAAATCCGGTATTTTGAACGCGCGGCACAAATGGGTCATAAATTTCGGCATGCTGATTGCCAAAACCTTCTATCTCTATTTGACCACTTTTATAAGTCTGCCCGTGCTCCAACAATTCAAAAGGAATATTCCCCAAAAGTTTTCCAACCGAGGCGTTAGTAATTATTTTTGCCCGCGGATTGTTGACTAAAAGTGGCTTTATGGAATCTAAATGAAAATGATCCGCATGCTCATGCGTGACTAATATTACGTCTATGCCGGTAAGTTTAGAGTGCGTCTCCACCGTAAACATGCCGGGATCGGTTAAAATTTTTAACCCCCCTTCTTCTATAAGCAAGCAGCAATGACCAAGTTTGGTTATAACCATAAATTCCCATTTCGAATAAACTAGAAACAACGTGAACCCAAAAACTATAGGATGTGTCATCGCGGGCGAAGGTGGAGACCCCAAGATCCAGTATCTAAGCCAACTTCTGGATCCCGGATATTTTTACAGCCCTAAAAATTCTGGGATGACAGAGGTTTTTCGACTCACGTAGAAACCATTTTAAACTCTAAATTAATTCTTAAATCTAACCGCAAACTCATAGCGCGCGTCATTTTCCGGCAAGCCGGAAGGATTGTCTTTTTTAAATACCAGCCAGCCCGTGGTGGTAGAAGGATTATTAAAAGTAATAGTGGATATAAACGGCACAAAATTTTCCGTCATCCACTCTCCTTGGGCCTGGGCGTATGACTGCCCTAATTTTTGCCAATTGGCATCGTAAATTTCCACCGGAAAGCTGGCTTCAAAATACCACGTGCCTTTGGCTGACCCTGTAATTTTTAAAGGTGAGGACACAACGGCATTTTCTTTAGGACTCTCTATTTTTACACTGTCAGAAACAGATGATGTGGCATTGCCCAAATACTGTACTTTATAAATTACCCCGGCTTTGTCGTCGCTTACAAACATTGTCCCGCCCGGCTGAATAATTATGTCCACGGGTCGGCCGAGCGATGTTTTACCATCTGATGATAGCCAACCGCTAATAAAATCTTCCACCTGTGGTGAGCCAGTCGAATCCATTCCCTGGTAATTTCCCTTTGCGTCCAATTTTATACGTGCCAATTTATAACCAGTAGGCTCGCTCCTGTTCCAACTGCCATGGAAAGCCACAATCAAATTGTACCAATAATCCTCCGGCCAGCCTTCTTCGGGGATGAACGCAAGACCCAAAGGCGCGCTATGGGCAGGCAGGTCAATGTACGACGACTGCTTATCTTCGCACGGATTTCTAATGTACTGATTTTTATCGAATTGGGTATCGTGGATGTTTTTGCCGTAACAAATTGGCCATCCAAAATCGAGCGGCTGCGCCGCTCGTCCCGGACTTGATCCGGGACCCATTTCGATAATATTTATTTCATCCGGCGGCAAGTTATCGCCTAAATTATCCCTGCCCATTTCCGTAGCCCACATTTTGCCATCCACATAGCTCCAGTCAAAAAACACGGCATTCCTTAAACCCGATGCCTCTTTGCGAAAATCCGTCCCGTCTTCTTTCATGGAATAAATTGACGCGAACCTTTCGTCTTTTTCATTGCACACATCGCAGGAACTGCCTATTGAAACATACAAACGGCCGTCCGGCCCAAAAGCCAAAGTGCGCGTAAAATGCCGGCCGCCTTTGGGCAAGTCCGCGATTTTTTGAAATACTCCCTCCCCTCCTGAGGGGAGGGTTGGAGCTTGCCCCGCACTAGATGCGGGGGAGAGGTTTTTTATATTTACCTTTGATATCTTAGTCTCCTCTGCAATATATAGTGTAAAACCTTCGCGAGGATCCACCGCCAAACCGTGCGGCCTGTCCAAGTTTTTAAAAATTTCGTTCACCTTGCCCGAACCCGCTTCCACCTGGCTGACCTTGCCCTGGCCGGTCTGGCTCACCCACATATTGTTCAGCCCATCTATAACCATTACCCTCGCGCCCGGCAAATTTTTGGCAAAGACAGATATAACAAACCCTTTAGGCAGCTTTAAAGGAAAGTCGGTCCTGTTTACCGCTTCGGGCAAATTGGGATCGTTAGATGACGGGATTTGATTTACAATATCCCCGCCCGGCTTCCTGACTACCGGACTTATGCCAGCAAAAAAATTTCTATAGTAATACGCGGCGCCTGCTGCGCCCAAAATAACAATTATTAAAACAGCGAACAAAACCCGAGTATGTATTTTCATAATTGTTATGATTAATTTAATTCTAAAAATAAATGCTAAAACCGCCGCCTTTACAGGAACGTCTTAGCATTTATTTTTAAAACTTAAACAGTTTCTTGTGGGGTCTGCTTTTTGGAAAAAACATACAAATACAATATTTCCAAAATACCCAACGTGTTTACCAGCAAAAAAACCACAAACCAAACATTTTGCCCTTTGCGCGCGGACTTCCACAAAGCCAAACCTTTCCATACAAGCGACCACACCATAAGTAAACCGAGTAAAATGGCCATACCCGGCCGAATCATGGCCCACGGCTGCGAGCCGAATATATAATCTTTATACATAATTGCCCTTTCCGGAAAAAAGGCTAAAACAGCCTTGATTCCTTAATGCCTAATAATTATACTCTTCTTTAAAATTATTGTTAAATTAAATAGCCTAAGGTTTAATTTGTTTGCACAAAGAAACCTTAGGCTATTGTTAGGCCGTGGGCCGCATAGAATAAAACTTGCGGTAAACGGCGACGGATCCAATTATAAGTACCAGGCTCGAAACATACCATGCGGCAGGAATGCCAAAACGGTTGGCCACCCAGCCGGATACCAATAACCCAACCGCACCCCCGACATGATGTGCCATGCTTTGGACGGAACCAATTGTGGCGCGTTGTAGGGACGGAATATGGGTGTGCAGGAAAGTGTCGCTCAACGGCCGGAACGTACCACGAGGCAACTCGTGAAGCAAAAAAGCCGCCAGCGATATTCCCAATACGGGAAAGAATACGGTAAATATCGCGGGTACCGCTATGGCTATTTGACACGCTACCAATGCTTTTTCATTGCCGCCTAAAGCACTTGCCAGCCGAGATGACATATAATTTCCAGCCAGTACGGACAACGACATCCCCACCCACAACCAGCCAAGCAAACTGCGGTCATTAAACAAGTTTTCAAACCAAGGCTGCCACTGCATGTTGTATGCCATAACGGAGAAATACTGTACCAGCCCGAGCGAGAGCAAAAAACGCACAGGTTTGAGTTTGAACGCGAACTGAATGCTTAACCAAGCATTCTGCTTCATAAAAGACAGGCCGTGCCTTAACCCTTGGGCGGTAAGGGAAAAATATTCTTCCTTAAGCACCACGTAGGCCAGCACAGCTGTAACCATTAATAGTACGGAACTGACCAGCCATGGCAAACCCAAATGATACGCGCCAATATAAGCTCCAATCAGTCCCGCCGCAATACTCACGACTTGCTGCCATTTTGCCTTACGGGAAAAAACTTTAACCATGTCGCCGTTATGACCAAAGTGCTTTAACCTGTCCACCGCCCAAGCATCAAAAGCTCCGCTCATAAGCGTTACGCCTATGGCCAATACCACTTCGGCCAGTATAAAGCCCGGCAAGCTGCCTGCAACAAAGTAGATAAGACAGCCGAGGGACTGAATTATGGCCGAAAGCACAAACGAAGACTTGCGGCCAAAAATGTCTGCATACGCGCCGGTTGGAATTTCAAACAGCGTTAATGTGACATAAAATGCCACGTTTACCAGGCTTACCTCAAATAAGTTAAGGCCTTTGGAAAGCAAATACAATACGTACACTGTAGAGTGCAGGGCAATGGCGGAATTCATCAGCGCCGAAAATCCTATGTACCAAAAAATGGTCTGACGGATCATGTTTTCCTCTTTCTGGTTGTCAGTAGTATTGTGCTGCATAGTTCAATGTTAATGTTTCTGCATGCAAAATTCCCCGGCTGAAATTCAGCCGGGGCTATAGGAAGTTAAAATTTATACCATACTTTACATCCTAATGTCCAAGCTCAATTCCAAAAACCACGGCGCAATAACAGTGCCGGAAAAACGCATATTTGCTTGGCAATAAAGGATTTTATGCATATATAAATGTTACGAATAACTAGGCATTTTATTATAATAAAAGACGCTTGTCAATACGCTTATGTTACAGAGTTAACATATTGAACACCTATAAGCCAACTCATTATATTTGATTATTTTTCAATAAACAATATTTATATCAACTGTATCATGCCAGCCGAGACAGCCTCATCGGCAGGCAGGTGCATCCTACCTGTCCTCCGAAATCCGCCTCGACGGACGAAGGAGGAGAGCCGGTATCCAGAAATACGACACTCACTGGATCCCGGATAGACTTCGGATGCACTCAGTCTTCCGGGATGACAGGGGTTTTTGGACTCACGACCATATGTTACATGTAAAAAACTTAACCGGACAAATCTTTCATAACCCATTTAGCATATGGCTTTCCTAGCGAATTTCACCTTTAAGCCAATTATAGAAAGCCGGGTCCACATGGTCCATTTCCCACTGACCTATAAAAGGCACTTTGTCGCTATGCAAAGATTTTACCAACTTAATAATTTTTTGATAATGCTTGGGTAAAGTTTCTAAAGTAAGCAACGGTCCTTTGGAAGTTTGGATCTGGCTTAATTTCGGCGGGGACGCTAAGCGCCCCTTCTTCCGCGCTAAGCGCGTAGGCCAATAATAAACGCTTTTTATTCTGGGAATAATTCCATAACACGCGCAAAGGCGAGCCTTTAAAACCGCCAGACCAATTTTATCCGCTTCTTTATTTGAATTGGTATTTACGGTAACCCAAATAATTTCTCGTTCCATATATTTTAGGCGGCAGGCATTACCGCAGTTTTCCTAAGCTAATCCTCTGTAGGCTGGTCCGTCTTTGGTTCATCCGGCTTGTCTATGGTTTTATATTCTACTTTATTTACCCGGGCGCCTTCGGGTCCCTGGTGAGCCCAGCGCAAAAATTTCTTTAAATTTTCAACTTCCCCGGTAACTAAAATTTCCACAGTCCCGTCTTTAGCGTTTTCCGAAGTACCTTTCAAACTCAAATCCACAAACTGCTCATATGAACACCAGCGAAACCCGACATTTTGAACTTTGCCATATACTTTTATAAAAACTGTTTTTTCCATAAAATTCAGTTAAACTCGTAACTCGATAAAAGCCCGCCCTACTATTTTAAGCCGGACAAATCGGCCAATATTTGCGCCGCGTGCTCCTCTGGAACAACTTCTTCGTAAGCTTTAACAATTATGCCTTCGGGGTTAATGAGATAAGAAATCCGATTTATGCTATTTGCCTCTCCAAGTGCTCCATATTCCCCAATAACTTTTTTTGATTCATCCGCGAGCAAGGTAAAAGGCAAAGAGTATTTTTCCGAAAACTGTTTATGGCTCTGCGCGGAGTCTCCGCTTATGCCAAAAACAACGGCGTTTATTTCGCCAAACTTAGGAAAGTTGTCCCGAAACGCGCAAGCTTCCTTAGTGCATCCGGACGTGTCGTCTTGCGGATAAAAATACACTACCGTCCAACGCCCTTTGTAGCTAGATAATTTATGATTATTCCCATTCTGGTCCGGCAAGTCAAAGTCCGGAGCCTGTTGTCCAATTTTAAGCATACATAATAGATGATTAATTTAGTCTAACATTACCTATAATAGCATATTTTACTATTCTTAGCGCCTAAAAAACCTTGCAAATTCTTCGCCGTCATACTGGAAAATACGAATAAGATTTATAATAATATGCCACATTACTTCGTCGCTGTTTATATACTGCGTAGTTAGTGTGTCGATTGGGGTTTTTGGCTCATTTGCCATGCATTCTTCTACTATAACCAGAGTCCTGGCGTAGCGCTGGGCGGTGTCTTGCACGCGGGATTTTAAAGCAAAGGCCTGGTAGGCTTGCAGCTGCAAACGGATTTGCGCCAGCAGCAACAAACGAAAAGGATGTTTTAAAAGCAGATCCGGCTGGTTTTTTGCCCAAATATCCAAAGCTTCCTGCCTATGCACATTGCTTGCCCCCACGACTACGTGAGGGATGCGAATATGTTGGCCGGCTACCCGAAAAGTTGTTATGGGCGTAAGCGTGTCGTTAATAATTTTTTCTTTTATACTCTCCATGGTTTCCGAAATTTTTGCCCCGCGGAAATAAAACTGCATGCCTAAAAATTCAGGCGCCATTTCCGCCTTTTGGGATTTTATCATGGCAATACTGTCTATACCGTCGGCCTTGTCGAGCTTATTAGCAAGTGTCAAGCGGGCATTTGGCCCCAGCCAAAAATTATTCGCAATCTGGTCATGCAAAAATCCCTGAAATACTTCCAAATGCTGCTGCGCCGTTACGTCTCCAATGGACGAAAGTGCAGCGCCCGAGCTTGGCAATACGCCAAGGGACATGCCGGCTTGAGGCAAAACTGTCCCAACCGGATCGGCACTTGGGTCGGCAATGGGATCCTGTTCAATGTTTATTTCATTGTCCGACAATTCCGGAACCAAAGGAGAGTTTACTGCCGCGGACAAAACCGCCTTGGCTTTTTGCACCAATTGCGGAAAGCTTTGTTCTTGAATACCAGATCCGGTTGGCAATGAAAATTCATTATTGCTCATATATCTTTATTGTAACATGGCAACTGCTTTTTCTATATTCACAACATACATCCATTTCTCCCCCGAATATATTTGACAAAATGCTAAATAATTAAGATAATAGCTCAAATTCAAAATCGGAGTGGTAAAATGAAATCTTTATTGTTATATGGGACTATTTTGCTGGCTCTAGTCTTAGTGCTTTGGCTTATTATTCCCTGTCATAAAATTACAATAAGTCCGGTTATGGGCCAAAGCGACGAATACGCCGAACAATTGCGCTATCACCTCGCCGGCATGATTAGGAATATGGAAACTAAGGAATTTATACAGAATAAAAATATTCCCGAGCTTAACGTGACCATTTACAATTTCAGCACCAATATGCGTATAGAGGTGCGCGTAAATAACGACCCCTTCCCGGCCACAACATACTGGCTTAACAAAAAATTGCCTGCCCACATTGCCGCGGCAATGGTTATAGTTACGGTTATAGACCCCATTATACGCACTGCCAACGCCCGCCAGCCTCGAAAGGTTGCGCGGGTTTTTTGTTGACAATAAATGCCGGTTTCATCTACAATGTGCGTATATTGAGATAGGGGTGCTAACTCTTTGTGCAATGCAAAGCGTATCACCTTTGACCTCAAAATCCCAAAGTCTGGCTCCCGCTAGCTGAGAAACCTAGTGGACACTGGTCCCTACCCTACTTTTGCAATGGGCAGGGAGCCAGACACTCTTTTTTAGGAGGATATTAGCCACAAAACAAACCGCGTTTTTACATGCGGTCTTTTTTTATACACCAAAGCGCTTGGCCATACAATAATAGTTTCCACTTTATAATTCTGGTATTTGTAAGCTATGTAGCTTTAACCACGCTCTTGCTTGTTTGTAATGAGGATAAAATTTTTCCACTTCTTGCCAAAAGTTTTTGGAATGGTCGTGGTGAGTAAGATGCGCCAGTTCGTGTACTACCACGTAATTTATTATTGTCTCGGGAGTTAAAATAAGCCTATACG
>CAZPRQ010000021.1:0-19929 GCA_964589415.1 uncultured Candidatus Saccharibacteria bacterium | reverse complement strand
TTAAAGATAAAAAATTTAAAATAACAAAATTGGTGGTAAATACCGGCCCGGGCAGTTTTGTGGGCACCCGGGTAGGGGTAACTATAGCCGAGGCCCTGTCCATGGTGTGGAAAGTGCCGGTACAATATCTGGAAAACGAAAAGTTTAGTAAGGAAAAAATATGAGTGAAAGTTTATTACCCCCCGAGGTGCACAATTCTGTTTTAGAAACAGAGCAAAGCAAAGAGGAAAAAAATTCTCAAGAATTGCCTGAGCAGTTTTTAGAATTGGTTGCACATCCAGGGAATGCCAAAGAAGCAAGTTTTAGAAAAAACCTTGAAAAAGATTTGGGCTTTACCCTAGACAAACTTCCACCGAGGTATTTGACATATTTGCTTTCGTTTTTGAGCAGGCAAAACGAAGCAGAATTTAAAAATTTTTGTAACGTAATTGCAGATTTGCCGGAAGATTTAAAAATAAAAGCCGCTAAAACATTTTTTATAGCGGCTGAAGACCCATACTATCGACGCCTGGCGGCATGGGTAATTTCAGGATTTAAAACAGGGCACCCACGCCTTGAACCTATATTAGATGCATATAATGGTTATGTAGATAGGGCATTTTCTGAGAGTGAACAAATAGTTGAAGAATATAATCGCCAAGGTAATTTACAAATTACTAAAGAATTTGTGCTTAAGTCGTTACTTTCGGGTAGTCGGGATTTATTTGAGGAATTGGCTGAAACTTACAATTTCGGCGGCATGCCGGAAGATTATGAGGAGGTTATAGAAAAATTTACTAAAATTTCTCCAAAAGATCAGGCCGCACGACTGCATTTAAAAAGTATTGCCAGGCTTTTGGAACATGGAGACCAGGTCATAGACTTTAACTTGTTGGAAAAAGAGCAGTCGGTAATGTTACACACCTTTAAAGGGACTAAAAATAAAGCAGCGTTTTTTCGCGCTTTACACATTATTCGGGCCTTAGAGCCGGTGCCTGAAATTCACTGGCGGGTAGACAGGACGAGCGAAGAATACAATAGGCGTTTTGGCCTTAGGTTAAATGAATTTTTAATGGCAAACGCGGAAGATGCAGTGGGGAAACAAAATTTTTTGGAAATAGGTCCGGGTAGCGGGGTGGCAATGCGGGAGCGTGGATTTTCCGAGCTTTCAGAAAAATACCGAGAATTTGGCTTGAGTGATAAGGTTTATATAACCCTTACTCCTATATTGGAACAATGTATAAATTTCCAAAAACTTGAAAATGCAGCCGGAAAACATTTAAACAGAGAAGAAAGAAACTTACTGTTGGATTTTTTGTTCAAAATACTAGTCATAGCCCCTGGTCAAACACATAAAGACTCTTTTCAATATAGCGGTGCCGCAAGGGATGCCTTTAATCACGGGAATTTAAATTATTTAAAGGGGGAAATTAAAAGTTTAGGTTCTCGCATTCAAGACGTAGAAATGACACCCAGCACAATTTCCTCACGTACAAATTCTGGAGAGGTAGTATACCCTTATAAAAATAAAGTTCAAGACCAGTCAGATGCTTTTGCAAAAGCTTTTCGTGAATTACAACAGAATTATATTAGTTATCTGGTAGAAAATTTTAATGAGTTGGACTTATACGACACTATAGATGCTTTTCCTGCAAATGTGCTTATTGGAGATATGCGTAAAATAAAACAATTTAAAAACAACCAGCTCGATGTAGTAGTGGCCAGCCGTTCCGTAGTGTATTTAAAAGGTGAAGAATATGTGGATTTTTTAACAGAACTTTCCAAAAAACTAACCTCCAATGGCATGGTAATAGATGACAGCATACGCGACAATGACGGCTGGTATTACCGCATAGCCGAAGTGCTGCAAGCCAAGAAGCGTATGGCAGATCCGCAATTGCAAATTTGGGTGGTAATGGGCCCGGGTTTTAAGGATGAGGATGCGCGAGCCGATTTAGTGCCGCTTAGTATGATTATTGCCAAACAAAAAAAACTGGGCGATTTAGCACAGCAATATTTGGAACCCGGCTGCAGTCTTGTCAGCCTGGAAGACTTGGCCGAAGGGAAAGTTGTGGATTTAAAAACTTTGGATGTAACCGGCCTGACGGCCAAAAATGTTCAAAGTGAGTTAGAGGCTAAAGCTATGCCCTTGGCTGCCTAAGCACCGGCATGCCCGTAGTGGGAGCAAGCAGGCTCCATACAAATTCAAATAACAATTTAAAATTTTCAGCAATCTCGCGGTTTTGTACCAGTACAGCCACGGGATTTTGTTTTTGGAAAGTAATAAGTGAAACCATGTCGCTACATATTTTTACGTCCATGCGGAAAGGAAATTTTGCGGTGGGTACAAGCCGAGTTTCGCGGAGTTCCTTTTGGTCGGTTTTGTTTATGGGGTTTGCCGATGGGGCAATAACGCGGTTAAATATTCCGTACTTTATTCGTTTGTTTATAAACTCCTTGGCATAGTCGGGGATTAGGGCTGCCATTTCTCCTTTGTCTTCAAAGCTGTCTATGGGTTTTCTTAAAGCAAGTAATTGTTCATATACTTGTTCCATACCTTCTTTGCCCTGATAAAATTTTACGCCCGGTCTGGTGGCCAGTAGTTGGTAAAGGCTGTTTAATTTGGGCAAGTTTTGACTAAGTTCATAACCCGCATTGTTTAATGCGGTTTTTTGTTGCGCGAGTAATATTTCCAGCTGGTCGGGTTGCTTGGCAAGAAAGGCAATTGGTTTGCCTGGCAGGTCTTGCTTCTCCACTAACCCTCTTTTTTCCAAACCTTCCAAATGGTAATAAGCATTGCCTCGTTTAAGGCCGGTATGGAAAAGGATGCTTTTTATGCCGCTTGGACCCACGGTTAAAAGTAGTTCGTAAATTTTTGCTTCGTTGGGGGTAAGGCCGAGTTTGGTTAGGGTTTCGGAAAATTGGGTTGGGGACTGATTCATATACTTGTATTTTATACCATTTTAACACATTTGTCAATACTAAACTGACAAAATACATACTATTTGAGCCATTTAATAACAGCAAATATGGCAAATTAGGGCATAAATATCAGTAAAGTATTGACGCAAAGCGTTTTTTATGGCATAATGCTCAGTTAAAACAAAAAGCTAAAAGGTTATTTAAATAGTAGTTCTTTAAGAGTCCAAGGAGGACTAACAAAGAGGTTAAGTTTCTTTCTCCAAATTCCCCTTTTGTGGGGCAGCAGTACGGTGGTGATATATACCCACCGTTCCGCTCCCCACAAACACAAAATTCTAGTGGGGATGACAGGAGAAATGAAATGGCTAAGGTATATTTTGGATTTGCGTTGGCGGACTCAATGTTCGCCGGGTTGGAAAACGGTGTGGGGATACGACGGTGGGTGAGCACCCCTGAACAGGTGAAGGAGCTCGTCGGGCAAGGGTTGGAGTCGTGTCTTAACCCTTCGCATGCGGCCACCATCGTGGCCATGCAGAACCGGTTCGGGATCGCAGTCGATATTCCGGCCACCCCGCCCCGGGTGGAGCTGAGGCGGGGAGATTCGTTGATCGTTATGGGAGTTCGCGGCTTGCCGCGGCTCACTGACCGTCACGAATACACGGCGGAGGAGATCGCCTCCGCAACCTTTGCCTTCTCGATCTACGAGGTCGAGTAAGGCCCTCCGGTTCTAGGCCGGAGTAGAATATCACAAGGCGGTAATCCTAGATACAATACCGCCACGCACATTGGGAGCTCTGTTCTTTTGAGCACCTCCCAACCTTTTTCCAGGGCGTAATGAAAATTATGCCCTAAAAATTGGTTTAGAATTTTGAAAGTTTTTGCGCCGTTTTGAAAAAACATTCGGTGCACACAAATTCAACCATTGACGGCAGCGCCGAGCGCGCCGTCCGCAAGCCAAGGCGATATTTGGCAGACTCCAGGAGGATTATCATGAAAAAGTACAAGATCGACATGGCACTAGAGGTAGAGGCGGGTTCGGAGCAGGAAGCGCGGCAAAAGTTTGCCGCCCTCGTGCAGAATGCGCAGGTAGTCACCGCTGGGTGGCAACACTCCAATGGGGAGTTTCACGATTGTGCCCCGCCTCCAGAGGGTTATACAATGCTATCCTTGGTGAGCGACTACTATGGCTCTCACCAGGAGAGCGGTGAAGGTGACCAAACTCTTTTCTTTGCGGTGCCAAATGGCGCCGCGGTGTCAGAGATTAGTCTTTCCCACGGGCACACGAGTACCCAGTGGGAGGGGTTGGCTCTGCTGCCCACGGGGACGTTGGAGTGGGTTGGTCACAAGGGGGAGTGGATCCCCTTTGTGTACCAACCTGCAGAGTAAGACTCTCCGGTTCTAGGCCGGAGTAGTACATTACAAGGCGGTAATCCTAGATACAATACCGCCACGCACATTGGGAGCTCTGTTCTTTTGAGCACCTCCCAACCTTTTTCCAGACTATCAACCTTTCTCCCTCCTTCGCCAAGGCTACGGAGGGCAAGCCCTAACCCTATCCTTTTCACCTTCTCCCGTTTATGACGGGATACGGCGGACAAGCATGAGGGGAGGGAAAGATGGTGGTCTGAAAATTGGTAACAAGGTTTATTATGGTTTTTAACTAAATTACCTTTTTCTGGATTCCGGATAACACCTCGGATGCACTCAGTGTTTCCGGAATGACAAACATTTTGCAAGTTTTGTTAAGTGTTGCAAGGAAAGTTAATAAATAACTTTTTTTGCAAGGCTTGGCAAAGTAACGCTTAGCCTACAATTCTCAGAAGTTTTTTGCGCTGAGTTGAAAGACATTCGGTGCATAAAAGTTAACCATTGACGGCAGCGCCGAGCGCACCGTCCGCAAGCCAAGGCGATATTTGGCACACCACAGGAGGGTGTTATGGATTTTTTGTTTTTGTTAGTTGGACTTTTTTTGGGTTGGGGACTCAGGTGGGTGTGGGAAGGGCTCACAAAAAAAACAAGCATTGAAGAGAAGCCAGCCGCCGCTGAGTCTCGCGATGATTATTGGGGCTTTGTAGGGAGGTGCTTGTACTATCAAGACGATGGAGGACAAGGGTTCTGCGATCATTGCGGAAATGATATGCAGACCCACGAGGAGACGTGGGCAATCGTAGAAAAACGGGAAAAAACCATCGCCGCCATTGCGGTGGCTATGGGACAAAACAGCTTCACTTTCCGCAGCACGCCAGAGGAAGTATGGCGAGCGGTGGGTCGGCCGGAGGAATTTTCGGCTGAAGTTGCCGCCAGAGTGGCGGCACTACGGGCCGGAAACATCTAGCAGTACCCCCTTAACCGGAAGGGGGAGACGCTAAAGCCCCAAGCATGGGGCAAAGTGCATGGCCGGTTACTTGCACTAAAAAGGGAGTTGCTCGCGCACTCCCTTCTATTTTTTAGCTCGTATTTATTGCAGGCTGAAAAATGGAAGTGTTGGTATGGTTCTTTACAAACTAATGGGAAGTAATATGTATAGCTATTTCATTTTAAATATTTATATTACTTCCCGTTAATTACGGAGGAAGAATTTGTCTGCCGGACATTAAGCGGCAAGGAGGCCTTATGGCCAAAGGAACCATTATTCGGTGGGAAACAGAGAAGGGTTTTGGTTTTGCGTTAAGCGGAGGGAAAAAATATTTCCTGCACGTGACCGCAATTCGTCCCCGCGTTCCCAAAGGAAAAGACTTGTTGGGAATGGAGGTGGAAATTAAATACACCTCTGCCGGCAAGGCCGGCCAGGGCGAGCGAATTACCACTGCGGAACTACTACCGCTTTCTTTTACCTGGGAGCGTTCTGTGTATGATGTGAGTAAAATGGCGGTATTTGGACAAGGGTTATGGCGGGAACATGCCGGCGATTATAAGTTCCTTACCCGGGGAGAAAATTACTCCGTCGTTGACGAGATTAAGGCAGTCAATCTCATTGCCGATGGCTGCCCGAGGGAATTGATTGAGCAAATCCGCGGATATGTACTCGCTGACAAGCGAGAGTATGAAATGGCGGAGGCCATGAAAGCGGATTCTGCATCCGCGGAAGAAGCGGCCCTCCTGCTTGAAAAATCGCTTTCCTCGGGACAGGCCCTTGTTGTTTACCCTAAAGCCATTCCGTTAGAGAGGACAATGAACCGCGAGTTTGCCAATCTACTGACCGAAGAATGGGGAAAAAGGGTAGCAGCCTTGCAGCCCGCGGGAGAAAATACCTTGTTTGCCTGGGCAATAGTTCAGCAAGGATTTGTGGCAGATTTTTTCTCGTCCTTTGAAAAAGGTTATGAGAAGGCGACTCCAGAAATTCTCCAGCTCAGGAGGCCGGGGAAAGGTTTTTATCTCTTGAAAATCTACGCTTTTAAAAGCGTACAGTATAACAACTCTTACGAAGACGGTTGGCAGTTCTTTCAAGACTAAAATCCTAGTCTCGCCCGCCTGGCAAACCGGCGGGTGGAGCTGCTCTTTAGCGGCTTAGGGTAATGTGTTCAGGCGCTGCGTGACTAGTTCATGCAGCGCCTTTATTAGCGACGTAGAGCGAGAGAAACAAAATAGCTTGCTATTTTGTTTCCGAGCCGAGGAGTTAATACAGGTTTTATACATCACGACTTGCCGCGATAGAAAGCTGATTCGTTGTAGTAACAACGCGCTGCTTGCGGAGGATAACCTTTATTCTTTTAACTTAAATATTTTTATGGTAATAAGCAACAGGCCAATAAACCACAGGAGGAGAAAGAAAATATCTTTTTGAAGATTTAGCAAACTCGCGGAGTCGAGGAAGCATTTTCGCAGGCCGTCGGCCAAGTAGGTTATGGGCAGGACACCGGCTATTATTCTTAAGCCTTCCGGCAGGCCGGAAATGGGGAAAAATATATTGCCCAAAAAAGAAAATGGCATGCCCACAGCGGCTGTAAGCGGCGCGGCGGATTCGTACGAAGAGGAAAAATTGGCAATAAGTAAACCAATAAGCAAAAATATTCCACCTCCAAGCAAAACCAATACTACAACTCCCGAAATGCTGCCGGTTAAACGCGCGCCAAAAAACAACATGCCAACGGCGGTAATAAGTACGGTTTGCATAAGCATAACCAATACCCTTGAAACCAAAAGACCGGCCACCAAGTCCCGGGTTTTTATGGGCGTTACCAAAAAGCGTTTTATTACCCCGCGCGCCTTCATGTCCGTCATCCAGTAGGCGAGGCCGTATATGCCGCTCGACATGACAGAATAAGCCAAAATGCCCGGCAACACAAAGTCCTTGTAAGCAATTTGGCCCGCGCCAAAGCGGGGAATGGGCAGCACCGAAAGCGCCGCGTACAGCCCGGTGGGCATGACCAATGTCCAAAAAAGCCCGCCCAGGTTACGGAAGAGCATTTTTAGGTTTACAATGGAGAGTTGGTATATAGAATTCATAGGGTTTATTTTATTCACGAACACACTAATTGGACACTAATATCACGAAACTTTTGAATAAGTGCTTAGTTAGCTAGACGTTTTTGTATGATACCATTTTTAGATATAACAATTATTATACCTAATTTAATGTTGTGAGCCCTTAAATAGCCGTAAACTTGTTTAATATGTTGAGGGTAAATTGCATCCGCTACTTTTAATTCAACCACAATTCTCGCACCATTCTTTTCTATAAGAAAGTCCAAATAGTATCCGCCTATTGGCCTTCCCCCAACTACCAGCGGTGTCCATAGTTGTTTTGAAACATTAAATTTCAATTCATGTAACACATTCTCAAAAGCACGATAGTAATATTTTTCTTGATATCCAAAACCCAGTTCATTAAATACTTTTATAGCAGCACCAATTATTTCATAACTTTCTTTTGGGTAGAGAATATCTGCCATGGGTTCGTGATATTTGTGTTTATTCGTGAGTTCGTGGATAAAGTAAATTGGTAATTTTGGTCAACTTTACTTAATTGTCGTTATATTCTTTCCCCGTTAAATCCAAGTACACGTCTTCCAGGCTGGCGGTTTTTACGGAGAAGCCGGCGAAGTCTATTTTATTTTTGGTAAGCGTTTCCACTATTTGCGATACGCCATGCAAGGAGTTGAGTTCTAAAATTATTTTGGGGAATTTATTGTAGAATTTTGTTACATGGGGTAGGGCGGTAAACAACCTTTCATCCAGCTCGCTTTTTACCAAAAAACCGGCTTGGGTGGTTTGCGTAAGCTTTTCTATTAATTTTCTGGGTTCGTCTATCTCCAGAATTTTTCCTTCGTCCATAATAGCCACGCGATTGCATAAGTACTCCGCCTCTTCCATATAGTGGGTGGTAAGCACCACGGTAATACCGGATTCGTTAATGGTTTTTACCAACTCCCATAAATTCCGCCTTGCCGAAGGGTCTAGTCCGGTAGTGGGTTCGTCCAAGAAAATTATTTCCGGCTTGTTAACCAAGGAGCTGGCTATGGTAAACCGCTGTTTTTGTCCGCCAGACAGGTTTTTTACATATTCGTTTGCTTTGTCGTTTAAGTTCACCAAGCTAAGCAGTGTATGTATATCCGTAGTATTTTTATAAAAAGACGAAAATAGTTTTAGCAGCTCAGTTAAGGTTAAATAGGGCAAATAGTCGCTGGACTGGAGCTGTACCCCAATTTGTTCCCGTATAGATTCGGAATTTTCCAGGTTATTTAGCCCCAGAACCTTTACCGTGCCCGCGGTCTGTTTTTTTAAGCCTTCAATTATTTCTAACGTGGTGGTCTTTCCGGCCCCATTTGGGCCTAAAATGCCAAAAATCTCACCTTTTTTTACCGAAAAGCTCACTCCTTTAAGGGCTTGGAAGGTTTTTTGCCCGTTTTTTGGCCTGCTTAGGGTGTAAGTTTTGGTTAAATTTTCTATTTCTATAACATTCATAAGGTAATTTTAACATATATATCCGAATCTTCGAATATCTACAAATATTCAAACTTATTCTTAATAATTTGTGGTAAGGTTAGTGATATTTGTGTAAATTCGTGTGTTTGTGAATAATATAACTTCCCCCCTTATTTAAGCCAGATAATCTTTATTTTTTTCCTTGACAAAGCAATTTTAAATGATAATATGAATATATACACGACTTGGGGAACAGGTACACGCAATATTTGAAAAATGTCTTAAATAAGCCAAGTTTATATTATTATTGACTTGACGGCAAAGTTCAAATAATGCAAAATTTCATATTTTTTTTGGGCAAATATAAAACGCCTTTTTTGCGTATGCAAAAAAGGAAGATTTTTATGTCCTAAAATAGAAAAAGCGGTCAAATTTAATCTTATTTCTAGAAAACTAAAAAGCCAAAATATAAGCTTATATTTCCCATTTTGCCACAAAACTTATGTATCTATAGTGGCAACACTTTCTAAAATACCTTGTAGGAGAACCTTCATTTAATATATTTTGATACATTTTTTAAAAAAAATTCAATAACACGCAAAATAGGGTCCGGATTTATGAATATCGGGGTTATATTTTTGTGTGTTATTTATAGGAATGTTTCGCCTGTTATTTTTTACTTCGAAAAAAGTTCGGGTATAAAACGGTAAGCGAAACACTCTACATATTAAGTATTAACATCCAAATTGTATAAAGCAGTTTGGAAAGGAAGTTAAAAGGGTTATGTCTTCTAAGTCCCAAGACAGCACGCATTTGGCTACAATTGAAAAACCATTGGCCCCCCGCCAATTTTTTTCCATACGTAAGCACGAGATGTCTTTGCTCCCAAACCTTATAGAGGTTCAGCTTAATTCCTATAAGTGGTTTTTGGAAAAAGGCCTAAAGGAATTGCTTGGTGAAATAAATCCAATTCGGGATTTTACCACAAAAAATTTGGAACTTTTTTTTGGCGATTATTTTTTCGACAAACCGAAGTTTGACGAAATGGGTTCGCGTGAAAAAAATGCCACTTATGAGGCGCCGTTGTATGTTTCGGCCAAGTTGATAAATAAAATTACCGGCAAGACCAAAACTCAGGACGTTTATTTTGGCGACTTTCCTCTCATGACCCCGCGCGGCACGTTTATAATTAACGGCGTGGAGCGCGTGGTTGTAAACCAGCTTATAAAATCACCGGGAGTATTTTACACCGCAGAATTTTTGCGCGGCAAAAACTTCTACGGGGCCAAAGTTATTCCAAACCGCGGCGCATGGCTGGAGTTGGACACTGACGCTGCCGGCGTAATTGGCGTGAAAATAGACCGTAAGCGCAGGATTCCCATTACCGCGCTACTGCGCGTGTTCGGCTTGTCTTCCAATGAAGAAATTTTGGAAACTTTTAAGGACATAGACACGGATCCCGACACAAAATTTATTCAGGCAACTTTGGAAAAGGATGCTTCAACCAATAGCGATGAAGGTTTTAAGGAAGTTTATAAGCGTATTCGTCCCGGGGATTTGGCAACGGTAGAAAATGCCAAGTCATTAATTTCCGGTATGTTTTTTAATTTTGAACGCTATGACCTTTCGCCGGTGGGACGTTATAAATTCAATCAGCGCATGGGCATGCCGGCCGGGGACAATCCATTGCTTTTGAAAGAAGATTTGGTTTCGGTGGTGAAGGAAATTATTCGGCTGAACAACACTCAGGAATTACCGGACGATATTGACCATTTAGCCAATCGTCGCGTACGCGCGGTGGGCGAGTTAATCCAAACTCGTTTTCGTGTGGGTCTTGCCCGCATGGCCAGAATTGCCAAAGACCGCATGAGTCTGGCTGATCTAGAAACAGTTACGCCGGCACAGCTTATTCATGTCCGGCCAATTGTGGCTACCATGCAGGAATTTTTCTCTTCTTCCCAATTGTCGCAGTTTATGGACCAGACAAATCCGTTGGCCGAATTGGAGCACAAGCGCCGCTTGTCGGCTATGGGTCCCGGCGGGCTTTCGCGCGAACGGGCGGGTTTTGAAGTACGTGACGTACACCGCAGTCACTATGGCCGCCTATGCCCAATTACCACGCCGGAAGGTCCGAACATTGGTTTGGTGGCCCACTTGGCTACCTATGCCAAGGTAAATGACTTTGGTTTTATTGAGACCCCGTATCGCAGAGTTAAGAAATTCGCGAAAAATGACGGCAAAGACGCGGTGGGGGAAATTGCTTTATATGAAATTAAAGACGAAAAAGGCAAAGTGCTGACAGCCGCTGGGGAAGAAATTACCGCCCAGGTTGCCAAAGAGCTGTCTAAAAACAGCCAGATGCTGGAAATTCGTTTGAAGCCGCGCCTTACTAAAGAGGTGGATTATTTGGATGCTTACGAAGAAGAGCGTTTGGTTATTGGGCAGGCAAATATTGAAACCGATGAAAAAGGTTATTTTCTGGAATTACGTGCCTCGGTGCGAGTTCATTCCGTTCCGTCCATTGCTTCCACCGACGATATAGACTGTTTGGATATTTCTCCCAAACAAATTATTTCCGTAACTACTTCTCTTATTCCTTTTTTGGAGCATGACGACGCGAACCGTGCCCTTATGGGCAGTAACATGCAGCGCCAAGCGGTCTCTTGCATTAAACCGCAGGCTCCGCTCGTGGGTACCGGCATGGAAGCCAAAGCGGCACATGACAGTGGTACGTTAGTAATTGCCGAAGAAGATGGCGAAGTAGTTTCCGTTACAGGCGACAAAATAATTGTGGCCGGGGAAAAAGGAAAGAAAAAAGAATATCCGCTTTTGAAATTCCTTAGAACCAATTCGGCTACTGCCATTAACCAGATTCCGCGCGTGAGCCGAGGCCAAAAAATTCGCCAAGGTGACTATTTGGCGGATGGGGCTTCCACGGAAAATGGTGAATTGGCTTTGGGACAAAATATCTTGCTGGCTTTTATGTCATGGGAAGGCGGTAATTATGAAGACGCTATTTTGGTTTCCGAACGCGTGGTACAGCAGGACAGGTTTTCTTCCATTCATATTGATGATTTTAAAATTGACGTACGAGATACCAAATTGGGTCCCGAACAGGTTACCCGCGACATTCCTAATGTCGGCGAAGAGAAGTTAAAAGACTTAGATGAAACCGGAGTAATTAGAATAGGCGCGCAGGTGAAAGCCGGAGATCTTTTGGTTGGTAAAATTACGCCTAAAGGCGAAACAGATTTGACGGCGGAAGAAAAACTTTTGCGCGTTATTTTCGGAGAAAAATCTCGCGATGTAAAAGATACCAGTCTTACCCTGCCTCATGGAGAGTATGGTAAGGTGGTAAACATCCGCGAGTTTTCCCGCGAAGCCGGTGACAAATTGCCGTCCGGGGTAATTCGCAGTATTCAGGTTTCGGTCGCGGTTTTGCGTAAGATCCAGCCAGGAGATAAAATGGCCGGACGCCATGGCAACAAAGGTGTTATTTCAAAAATCGTACCCGTGGAAGATATGCCTTTTATGGCTAACGGTACGCCGGTGGATATTATTTTAAACCCCCTTGGCGTGGTGTCCCGTATGAATCTTGGTCAAATTTTGGAAACCCATCTTGGTATGGCCGCCTTGCTAAAGGGATATAAAGTGGCTACCCCCGTACTTGACGGAGTTTCGGAAGATCAAATAAAAGATGAATTGGACAAAGCCGATATTCCAAGAGACGGTAAAGTGGTTTTGTACGACGGTAAAACCGGGGAACAGTTCGACGAAAAAGTTACCGTGGGTGTTATGTACATGTTAAAGCTTCACCATTTGGTAGACGATAAAATGCATGCCCGTTCCACCGGACCATACTCACTTATTACCCAGCAGCCGCTTGGTGGTAAGGCTCAGTTCGGTGGCCAGCGTTTTGGAGAAATGGAAGTTTGGGCTTTGGAAGGTTATGGCGCGGCTCATACTTTGCAGGAAATGCTTACCATAAAATCCGATGATGTGGTTGGACGGAGTAAAACTTACGAAGCTATTGTTAAGGGTGAGCAGATAAAAAAACCCAACGTGCCAGAAAGTTTTCGTGTCTTGGTTAAAGAACTTCAAAGTTTATGTTTGGATGTTGAACTTTTGGGGGAAAATGGCGTGGTAACATCCGCGGCAGAGGAGCCTGAGGTCGTGGCCCCTGTAGTTATAAAAGACATGCCTGAACCTTCGCTATTGTTTGAGGACGAACCGAAGAAAAAGGTAATAAAGAAAGAGAAGAAAAAATAATTATTCGCTGATGCACGGATTTCACAGATGCCGCGGTTATGCAAAACCATATTCCGCAGAAATCAGTGATATCCATGCAATCGGTGTATCCGTGAATTTATTATATGATGACTCAAACAGAAGAATTTAAAGGCGTGCGGCTAAAACTTGCTTCTCCCGACACAATTTTACAATGGTCGCATGGGGAAGTAACCAAGCCAGAAACTATTAACTACCGCACACAGCGTCCGGAAAAGGACGGCTTGTTCGACGAAAAGATTTTTGGACCTATTAAGGACTGGGAATGCTATTGCGGCAAGTATAAGCGTATTCGTTATAAGGGAATTGTGTGCGACAAGTGCGGGGTGGAGGTAACTAAGGCGTCTGTGCGGCGTGAACGCATGGGTCATATTAAACTTTCCGTTCCGGTGGCTCATATTTGGTTTTTACGGGGAGTGCCTTCCCGTTTGGGGTTAATTTTGGATTTAGGCGTGCAAGAACTGGAGAAGGTGGTGTACTTTGCCTCCTATATTATTATAAATGTAGATGAGGAAGTTAGGGTAAATACTTTAGAGCAAATTGAAAAAGAATTCAAATCGAAGAAAAAAGCCATAGAAGAAAAATACGAAACTCTTATAGCCAAAACAAAAACTGGCATGGGTCAAGCCAAGGGCAAGGACGAAGATGTTTTGGGCGCGGAAATAGACGCGGAAATTACCCGTCTTAAAGATGCCTGGCTTAAGGAAACAGAAGGTCTGGAAGATATTCGTGATCAGGCTCGCAGTGAGCTTAAGTCCATAAAAAAATATCAGGTTATTTCCGAACTGGCTTATAGGGATCTTTCTTTAAAGTATGGTCCGGTGTTTGCGGCGGGTATTGGCGCTGAAGCCTTAAAGCAGCTTTTAGAAGAAATAAATTTGGAACAATTAGCTCAGGATTTACAGGGTGTATTGCCTAACCTCGAAGGCCAGGCACAGAGAAAAGTGTTAAAGCGTTTAAAATTGGTTAAGTCGTTAATTGGCTCCGGGCTTCGTCCGGAATGGATGCTAATAAGCATGCTGCCTGTTATTCCTCCGGATTTGCGTCCCATGGTGCAGTTAGACGGCGGAAGGTTCGCGGCTTCGGATTTAAACGACTTGTATCGCCGTGTCATTAACCGTAACAATCGTTTAAAGAAACTTCTGGAAATAAAAGCACCGGAAGTTATTACTCGCAATGAAAAGCGCATGCTTCAAGAAGCCGTGGACGCGCTTATAGACAATTCCATCCGCCATGGCAAGGAAGTAACGGCATCAACCGGCCAGAAGCGCAAATTGCGCAGTTTGGCTGACATGCTTAAAGGTAAGCAAGGCCGTTTCAGGCAAAATTTATTAGGTAAGCGCGTAGACTATTCCGGACGCAGTGTTATTGTGGTGGGACCGCATTTAAAGCTTCACCAGTGCGGTTTGCCGAAATTTATGGCGCTGGAATTATTTAAACCGTTTGTAATTTCCAAGCTTATAGCTCGTGAGTACGCCCATAACGTTAGGAGTGCCAACAGGTTAATTGAGCAGGGCAGGACCGAAGTTTACGATATTTTGGAAGAAGTTACCAAAGACCATTATGTCTTGTTAAACCGCGCTCCGACTTTGCATCGTTTGGGTTTTCAGGCTTTCCAACCCGTTCTTATTGAAGGTAAGGCAATTCAATTGCATCCCATGGTATGTGCCGCGTTTAATGCTGACTTTGACGGTGACCAAATGGCAGTGCACGTTCCACTTACGGAAGCCGCGCAGCGAGAAGCTCGTGAAATTATGGTGTCCGCCCATAACCTGTTAAAGCCGGCTTCGGGAGATCCGGTTATGACCCCGGATAAAGACGTAGTGGTAGGAGTTTACTATATTACCAGTATGCGCTCCGGCCTTAAGGGTGAAGGTAAAATATTTACCAGTCCGCAGGAAGCGATTTTGGCATACAATAACAAGTATGTAAATATTCAGGCCAAAATTAAAGTTCGCATGTCCGAAGAAGATGGTCAAGTCGGTGAGATAATAGAAACTTCCGTTGGCAGACTTATTTTTAACAAAGTTGTGCCAAAAGAAATGGGTTTTCGCAATGAAAATTTTGACAAGAAAAAATTGCAGGCTTTGGTGCGGGAAGCTCATAGGCTTTATGGTAATGACAAGACAGCTGAGCTAATTGACGAAATTAAGCGTACGGGCTTTCACTATATGATGCGCTCCGGGCTTTCCTGGGGTATGGATGATTTATTGGTACCTCAAATAAAGTATGAATTGCTTAAAGAAGCAGATGTGGAAGTGGAAGCTACGTATCAGCAGTTTCGTGAAGGCTTATTGACCGAGGAAGAGCGAAAAAATAGGGTGGTTGAAATTTGGGCGGAAGTGTCGGAAAAAATTGCCAAGTCTGTTACTCAGGCTGTGCCGGAATATGGATCAATTCATTATTTTGTTTCTTCCGGTGCTCGCGGTTCCTTTTCCCAGGTTACTCAAATGTCAGGCATGAAAGGCTTGGTGGTAAATCCGGCCGGCGATGTTATTGAACTGCCGGTTCGCGGTAGTTTTAAGGAAGGGCTACAGGTTTTGGAATATTTTATTTCCACTCACGGTTCCCGAAAAGGTATGTCCGATACGGCACTTAGGACCGCAGATGCCGGCTATCTTACTCGTCGTTTGGTGGATGTTGCACAGGATATTGTTATTAACGC
Organism: uncultured Candidatus Saccharibacteria bacterium; assembly: GCA_964589415.1. Classification (GTDB taxonomy): domain Bacteria; phylum Patescibacteriota; class Doudnabacteria; order UBA920; family UBA920; genus CAZPRQ01. The sequence goes on along the minus strand of CAZPRQ010000021.1, from coordinate 4,211 downwards.
CGAGGATTGTGGTACAGAAAATAATGACATAATTGACAGAGAAGGCAGCGAAAAAATGGGCAAGCCTTTTGAAAAACGCTTGTTCGGACGCGTTGCCGCAGAAGACGTTAAGGATAGCAAGGGTACCTTGTATGTTTCCAGAAATGAGGGCATAGACGATCAAATGGCAAAAGCCATTTTGGATTCCGATATTCAGTCATTGAAGTGCCGCTCGGTACTAAAATGTAAACTAACTCGAGGTATTTGCCGGTTATGTTACGGTTTTGATTTGGGCTTTAACCGAATGGTGAGTCTTGGGGCGGCTGTGGGGATTGTCGCCGCTCAGGCTATTGGCGAGCCGGGTACTCAGCTAACCATGCGTACGTTCCATACCGGCGGGTCTGCTTCGGTAAAAGATATTACTCAAGGCTTACCTCGCGTGGAAGAATTATTTGAAGCGCGTGAACCAAAAGGTCAGGCTCAGGTTTCTGAAGTTGACGGACAGGTGTATATTTCCAAACCCAATAACAAGGAATTTACCGTTCGTATTCAAGGAGCTGACGTGGAAAAAGATAATTATGAATTAAACGGTTCGTCTTCCGCCATAAAAGATGGCAGTCACGTCGCGGCAGGGGAAGCATTGTTTATAGATTCCGAGGGTAAGTCTGTAAAAGCAAAAGAAGCTGGGTTGGTACGAGTAGAAAAAGACAAAATTATTGTAGTACATGAAGGCGACCAGGTTAAGGAGTATGTTATTCCGAGTACCTACAGTCTTCTCGTGAAGGATGGCGACCTGGCCGTTAAGGGTCAGCAGCTTACTGAGGGAAACTTGAATCCTACGCAAATTATGAATTTAAACGGCTACGAAGCAGCACAAAAATATATAGTGAAAGAAGTGCTGGATATATATACTTCTCAGGGTCAGCAAATTCATGAAAAGCATATTGAATTAATTGTGAGACAAATGTTCAGCAAGATGAGAGTGAGTGAAAGCAATGACAGTCCATTTGTCGTTGGTGAAGTGGTGGACAAATCCAGATTTAATTTTTCAAATGAAGGGCTCGTGGCAAAGGATCGTGTGCCCGCTAAGGCGGAACAGTTGCTAATGGGTATTACCAAAGTTTCTTTGAATACCGATTCATTTTTAGCCGCTGCGAGTTTTCAGGAAACCACCCGCGTGCTAATTGAAGCCGCTGTTACCGGCAAGACAGACTATTTAAAAGGTCTGAAAGAAAATGTAATTATAGGTAAACTTATTCCTGCCGGAACCGGTTTTAGCGAAAAGCGAGCTCAGGAGAATTTAGCCGCTGGAGAGGCGGTCTCCGTAGACGTGTCAGACTCAGAAGCCATGGTTGAATAAAGGTTTTTCGCCGCAAGCAGCGAGGTATTCAAACCTGTATTAGCTCCCCCCTCGAGATGCACTCAGGGCCTTGAGCGAAGTCGAAACGGTCGGCTCGCTTATCCCGCCATGGCGGGATAGACTCGCCTACGTCGCGAATAAATTCGCAAAAAGAACGAAAAACACCCCGTCCATTCTAAGTGGCGGGGTGTTTTGGTTTCTAGTTATATATGGTCAATGTTTGTAAATAGGGGAGTATTCTCGTAAAAAAATTGTGGACAAGTCAGTTTTATATATAGTACAAATTATACATTTGCTTTAGGTTGTAAATTTTTATTAATGATAAAAATTAAAAATATAAATTTAGTGTGAAACAGAATGAAAATATTTTATAATCATTAACAACAAATGGAATTATTTAGTATTTTAATTGTAGCTGTCAATTAGTATTGAAAGTATAAAATGATAAAAAAATAGTTTCATATTTTTTCACTACATAATAGCTCCCTAAACAGTAAAAGGCCTGTAAACACAGGCTTTTTTGTTTGCTCAAGGGATATAAAAATCGTAAAATTAATATAGAAATGGTATGAATTGTTAAGTTATAGTTACTTGGCAAAAATTACCCAACTATCGATACAAAAAATTATGTCATTTGAAGAATTACCAGAGTTGTTAACCATACGAGATGTTACGCATATTTTAAACGTGCATCCGAATACTTTGCGGAACTGGGAGAGGCAAGGGTTTATTGACGTTGTCCGTATTGGCAAGAGGCGTGACAGGCGGTATGAAAAAGAAAAAATAAAGAATATGATTTTAGGGTTTTAATCATGAGACAGTTTATATTTAAAACAGCATTATTTTTCCTTGGCCTGGTTGGTTTGGTTTTTAGCTATGAGCCGGTTGTTCGAGCTTCTACGGGAGCGCCTCTAATAGTAAGTTATCAAGGCAGGTTGGCAGACAGTTCGGGTTCCCTGGTTAGCGGAAATTATACTTTTAAGTTTTCTATTTGGGACAGCTCAACTCCGGGTATGGGCACTAAGTTGTGGCCATCCGGTTCGCCGGGCTCGTTTACCGCTTCGGTAACCGACGGCGTGTTTAATATAAATATTGGCGATGTTGCCAATAGTTTTCCAGACGCGCTAAATTTTAATTTTAATGACAACGATACGGTATATTTGCAGGTGGAAGTTTATAATTCTTCCAGTTCACAGTATGAGACTTTGTCGCCGCGGCAACAAATTACTTCAAGCGGTTATGCCTTAAACGCGAATCGCCTTTCAGGCTATACCGCCTCCCAGTCCGCGAGCGGAAGTCAAATCCCGGTGTTAAGTTCGGGTAATTTAGTTTTAGGAGGAACCAATCCTCAAATTACCGCTACGAGCACAAACACATTAACATTGCAGGGAAGTTCCTCTGGTAACATTGAATTTTTTTCCGCCTCCAACAAATTAACTTCAAGCGGTAATTTGACAATTGCCGGCTATTTATCCGTGGGCAGCTTTGCTTCGGATCCTTCGGGCCTTCCTAACGGCAGTATTTTTTACAATTCCACTTCCCACAAAATTAAAGTCGTGGAAAATGGTACGGTTAAAATATTGTGCAACCTTACGGATGCGGGTTGTGGCACGGGTGGAGGTTCTGCCGCATGGTCATCGCTTTTAGACCCTACAAATAATCTTGCGCTTACTATGGCAGGATATAGCACAACCATGACGTGGGGGACGAGTACAGGTGCATCTAACCTGTTTTCGCTTACCGACACCACGGGTAACAGTGGAACCGGTTCATTGTTGTCTTTGGTAACGGCATCAAATTCCAGCGTCAGCCCTCTCGTTGTAACAGCTGCGGGAAATAACGCAATATTTGTAAGCAGTCAGGCAAAAGTTGGGATTGGTACAACAACCCCACAAGCAAAGCTGTCTGTTCAGTCCAGCGGTTCTATAAATCCGTTTTCCATTGCTTCTTCTTCGGGTGCCAGCTTATTTGTGGTCACGTCCTCCGGTAATGTTGGGATCAATACTTCAACACCAAGCGCGACATTTACCGTAGTAGGCTCGGCTTATGTAACGGGGTCGTCAACCGTGGCCTCTTTAGGTACCGGTATTGTTAGAAGTGAGAATGGAAATTTATACAATGGCGCCATAGACATTTCCAATGACACCAACCTGACAGTTTCCGCCTCCGGCCTTCAGCTTACTGCCGATGCCATAACTTTAAGCGCCGGCTACTCCATTCCTCTGTCCGCCTCCACCACAGAATGGAGTACGGCTTACGGTTGGGGCAATCATGCCGTTGCCGGTTATTTGACCACAGCCACTGCCGCCAGTACCTACGCTCCATTCTCTTATGCTTCCAGTACCTTTGCTTCTTTTGGTTACGCCTCAAATACTTTTGCCACTCTCTTAAATACCCCTTCTTATACTTACGGATCTTCCACCTTTATTTCTTTTGGCTACGGTTCATCCACCTTCGCCACCATAGCCAACTATCCCGCCTATTCCTACGCCTCAAACACTTTTGCTACTCTGTTAAGCACCCCGGCCTATTCTTACTCTTCCTCCACCTTCCCGTCTTTTGCTTACGCCTCAAACACCTTTGCTACAATTTTAAATTATCCCGCTTACACCTACGCTTCCAATACTTTTGCCACCTTACTCAACACCCCGAGCTATACCTACGGCTCATCTACCTACGTGAATTTTAGTTATGCATCGAGTACCTTTGCCACTGCCGCCAGCTTAAGCAGTTATACCACTTACACATACAACAGTTCCACCTTCCCGTCCTTGGCTTACGGCTCCAGTACGTATGCCACTATTTTAAGCTACCCGACCTATGCGTATGCTTCTTCTACCTTCCCGTCTTTTGCTTATGCGTCGAGTACTTT
>CAZPRQ010000020.1:0-20049 GCA_964589415.1 uncultured Candidatus Saccharibacteria bacterium | reverse complement strand
CGCTTGCGGCGCAGTCATTGTTCCTGCAATCTGGCTTTGCCAGTTGCAAACAATGGCAAGCGCGTATGTCCTGTAATAGGAATTTATGACAAGAGATAATATAAGAAACATAGCCATTATTGCCCACGTTGACCATGGAAAAACCACACTGGTAGATGCCATGCTAAAGCAAACCCACACGGTAAAAGAAAACTCGGAACAGAAAGATTTAATAATGGACAGTATGGATCTGGAACGGGAACGCGGCATTACCATTCGGGCAAAAAACGCCAGCCTCATATACAACGGCACTAAAATAAATATTGTGGACACCCCGGGCCACGCGGATTTTGGCGGTGAAGTGGAACGCACTTTGCGCATGGCAGACGGCGTACTTTTGTTGGTAGATGCCAAAGAAGGGCCCATGCCCCAAACCAAGTTCGTGCTAAAAAAAGCTTTGGAACTTGGCCTCAAAGCCATTGTTGTAATAAACAAAGTAGATAAACCCGACGCCCAGGTGGACCATGCCGTTAACAAAACGTTTGACCTGTTTGTACACTTAAACGCCAACCACGAGCAGCTAGATTTTCCTATTATTTACGCCTCAGGAGTAAAAGGTTTGGCCGATACTAAACTGGAAACTTTGCAGGAAAAGATTGCCAACCAAGCCGCGCCCGATGTCGCTCCCCTGTTCGAGGCTATTATTAAGTATGTCCCGGCGCCCACGGTTTTATCTGCGGATTCCTTTGCCATGCTTGTATTGGCACTGGTCAACGACAACTACAAAGGCAAAATGGGTATAGGAAAAATTGCATCCGGCTCCATTAAAAAAGCGCAAAACATTGTTCGCATAAAAACCGACGGCCAGCGCGACGCCGGCAAAGTTACTTCCCTCCAAATGTATGAAGGGCTAAAGCCGGTAGATGCCGAAGAAGCCGAGGCAGGTGACATTGTGGCCATTGCCGGTTTTGACGATGTCAGCATAGGTGAAACTTTAACCGATCCTATAAAACCAATTCACTTAGAGCCGGTGCAAATTGAGCCGCCCACCATTAAAATGACATTTGGCGTAAACACTTCCCCGTTTGCCGGCAAGGAAGGCAAATTTGTCACGTCTAGAAATATTCGCGACCGCTTGTACAAAGAACTGGAAACCAACGTAGCCTTAAAAGTTGAACCGTCCGAAGAAGGCGCGGAAAGCTTTTTAGTCTCCGGTCGCGGCGAATTGCATTTAGGCGTGCTAATTGAGACCATGAGACGGGAAGGCTTTGAACTGCAAGTCAGCCAACCGCAGGTTATTTTCCATGAAGAAAAGGGCGTTAAAATGGAACCTTACGAGGTCGTTACCATAGACGTACCGAGCGAGTACCAAGGCTCGGTTATAGAAGAAATGGGCAAGCGTGGCGGCGTTATGCAGCATATGGACAGTTCCGGAGAACACGCGGAACTCCACGCGGAATATATTATTCCCACCAGAGGGTTAATTGGCCTAAAAAATATTTTACTCACCCGCACCCGCGGCACGGTAATTATGAACAACCTCTTTGACTCCTACCGGCCGGTGCACGAACTGGATACCCATGCCAACGACCACGGCTCTCTAGTGTCGTCCGAATCCGGCGTATCCAACGCTTACGGCTTAAATAACGCCCAAGAGCGGGGCATATTGTTTATTGGCGCTGCCGTAGAAGTTTACGAAGGCATGGTAGTGGGTAAAAATGCCTTAAACAGCGACATTGAGCTAAACGTGTGTAAAACTAAAAAACTTACCAACATGCGCTCTTCCGGCGCGGACGATGCTATTATTTTAACTCCCCCACACCCGTTGGAACTGGACTTTGCCCTAGAATACATTGGCTCTGACGAATTGGTGGAAATTACCCCAAAATCCATCCGCATTCGCAAAAAAATTCTAAATTCAACAGAGAGAAAACGAGCTAACAGATAAACAAAACCCATCCCGCCAAAGGCGGGATGGGTTTTTAAAAAAACTATAGGACTTCCGCGCCGCTTTTTGGGCGGGCAAAGCCCGTCCCTAAAAGCGGCTCTGGCCAATTTCTTCGTTATTTTCTTGCGTTTTTTATCGGCGTAGTCTAACTACGCCTCCAAATATCCTCGGAAAATGCCTTGAATTTATCACCCCATTCCTGCCAAGCAGAAGAATGGGGACCCCCGACTTGGCTCAGTGCGTAAATCCTAAGCTAAATGCTATTTTACACTAGTCGGAGTTGAGGTAGAAGTTTCAGAAATGGTGCATTTCTTTAAAGCAGCGTCGCGGACACTTACGGCTTTAGCATTGTCTGCTTTTCGTTTTTCCGCCAAACTTTTTTGAGAACTCGCGAAAGTCTCGTTGGCCAACTTTACAGCAGCAGAACGCGCGTCTCTGGCGGCTTTCATTGCAGACTCGTAATCGGATTTAGCCGTCTTTTTGGCAGCTTCATCGGCCGCTGTCTTTAAAGCCGCGTCCAACTTTTCCTTTGCAGCTTTTGCGGCGAGCTTATAAGTTTCGTGAGCTTTTTGGATATTTTCCGACTGCACAGTTCGGGCTTTTTTTAGAGCTTCGGTATAAGCTTTACTGTTTGCCTTCACAGATTCCTGATAGGTTTTACGGACGGCCTCGTTAGCTTGGACACAAGCTTTATAAATCCCCTGCTTTTCTTTTCTCTCCGCTTCTTTCGCTTCGTTTTTCTTTTTTGCTTCCGCTTGCTTCTGTTCCTGTAAGGCTTTCAATTCCAATTGCTTGGCCTGAATTTTTAACTTCGTCGCTTCACGCTCCTTTTCCATTTCTTTCTTGTATTCTTCCTGAAGCTTTAAAATGCGTCCCTCCGATTCTTTTTTAGTCTCTTCCATGACTGTTTTAACTCCCAAAATCTTACCTTCTAACACAGATAAGGCGTCTTGGGCCATAACTGTTACCGTCGGAACTAGCATGCCAAAGACAAGGATAATTGCGACCACAAACTTTGAATATTGTTTTTTCATTTTTATTTCTCCCACATCCCTATTGGAATGCGTATTATTAATTGACTAAAAATTGATTTCCTCTATTATACCATAAATTTTACCGCTACGCTATTTGAGCGACAATCATATCCAAAAGCACCCGAGGAGGAGTTGAGCCGGTCTTTAATTCCGTATCCAAAGCATCCAATTTTACCAATGTTTCCTTAACTGATTTTGGAGAAAACCGTGAAGCTATTTTTTTCATAATAAACAACCTGCCGCTTTTCCAGCCAGTCTTCTCTAAAATTATATTTTCCGGTGTATTAGAAGACAAAAAACCCTCGACAACGGCAATAGAACGCAATTGCTCCGCTAAAATAGCGGCCAATTGAATAATGGAGCTTTTTTCATCGCTGGCGGTATCAGCGGTTAAAAAATTATGAATTAAACTTAGGGCTTTTTTCCTGTCTTTAGCTGCCAATGCGTCGGTAATTTCCATAACATTTATTTCATAGCCCGCGCACACAATTTCTTTTACCATTTCAGGAGTAATATTTTTACCGTTCGCATAAGAAATAAGTTTACTTAGTTCAGAATTTACCTGCCACAAGCTATATACTTCTGTTACTTCCACAATTTTACCGGCAATTTTCTTTTCTTGGGCGCTGTCTCGGCCAAGCAATCTTGCCAGAGTACTGGCCGCTTCAGGAATTATTGAACCTTTAAGCTCCCCTGCCCGCTTTTGTATCCAGGTATCCAATTCTTTGCCGTGCGGTAAAGGAAATTCTTGAATGGTCACACGCTTGTCCGCAAAAAATACTTTAGCGGCCGTCATGCGTTTATCGAGCTTATTTTCGACAATAAATATTTTATTGGGTGACACAATGGCCGCGTCCAAACTATCCTGCCAGTCAACTTTTAAAAATAATCCTTCTACCACATAAACTTTGGCGCCGGAAAACAAACTTTGCTGCAAAAAATCCCTCAACCGAGGAGGCTTCTCAACACTGTTAAAAACTTCCACTTCTGCTCCAATTTTTTTGGCAAAAGAAGAAATATGGGCTTTTTTTGTATAATCGTCCGGACCGAGGAGAATGGAAATCATATAAACATACTAGCATTTTAACATTTTAACATCAAAGATCCCCCACATACCAAAAAAATTTCTACCAGACAAGCTGATAGAAATTCTTTTGGTGGGATGGGTGGGGATCCTTTCTCCCCCGAACTTGCCACCATTTACACAAGCTCATGGTTCCGGCAAGTTCTCCTCCGAAAGCCGGCCGCGTCCAAAAGGTGACGTTTAGTCACCTTTTGTCTGTCGGCTTCGATCCCCACAAATCAAAAGAAGTTACACAACTTATAGTTGTATAACTTCTTTTGGTGGGATGGGTGGGGATCGAACCAACGCGCTTTCGGTTAAGAGCCGACTGCTCTACCAACTGAGCTACCATCCCCTACTACGCTAAAGCTTCGAAGGGTAAACCAATTTTATTGTACGTCCCGATGGGAAGTCTCACCCACCAAAGCTTTCTCGTCCGACATAGCTTCAGAAGCGAAGGATGGAACTACCATCCCATAAATATTACCCTAAATTGATTAACCTAGCAATAGGGATTTGAATCCTTCGACTTTGCTCAGGACAGGCCATACTACCTCTTGGTTCGCCCCGTCACTTCTGGTGCTCTCGGCAGGATTCGAACCTGCTGCCTCGTGGTTCGAAGCCACGCGCTCTATCCAAATGAGCTACGAGAGCAAAGCAGAAGTGACGGGGTAAACAACAAGAACCAATGCCCTGCTATTTTCTTTTGGATTGGATTTTATAAGCTTACTTTCATAAAAGACAGGCCAGAAAATTTAAGCAAAGCCCATCTATTATACCTATTTAACCCGGTTAACGCAATGCCGCAAGGTGTATTTCAAATTATACTAAAACCTATTGTGGGGCAAAAGGATTTTTTTCAACTTTTGGCAAAGGCTCAAAATTGACCGAGTTATTTACCCTTGTCTCTCCAAACTTATAAGCTTCAAAGTCTACCCTCACCCCTTTGGCTGGCTTAAAATCCGGCGGAGTCTGCTTGGCGGAAAAAGCTATGCGAATTCCACTCTGAATTACCAGCACCTCAAGCACAACCAAAACAATAAAAGCCAGCAGCATAATAGTGCCGCTTAGAGCCCGTAAAGACCCGACTTTTGAATTGAAAAAGTTTTTAAAATTGGCACTAACTTTTTTTACATCCATAAATTAACGTTTTAAATAAAATTGTGTTTCAAGCGCCGCGCTTACCCGTCCCTGGTCTGCCGCAGTAAAGCTAATAGAGGGAATATTCGCGACAAATCTGGCTTGTTCAATGTATTCCATATAGGATATTACTTCCGGCAAACCTCCCTTAACTCCCAGCGTCGCGCTAACATAAACAATATCACCCAAGGCTTTGGCTTTGCTGGCATTTTTTACCGTACCGCTTAAATTGTTTATAGAGAGCGTCACCCCGGCATTTTCCGCCTGAATTTCCAGCTCTTGAATTTCGCGGACAAGTGAGATATCTTTGCTAAAAAAAGAATCTGGCGAAATTGACTGCTTTGAAAGCAAACCTAAATCCGCCTGCGCCTGATTAAAACTCTGCTTTTCAGCTTCCAGCACCAGCAGCTTGCGGTTTTCTTCCACTATCGCGAATGCCAATGCCTGGTTTTTTTTATCTAAAATTTTAAAAAAATACGAATACATAGACAGGCATAAAACAAGCCAGCCAAAGCCCAGTATTATTATTTTTTGCTTTGCGGTTAAAGTATTCATTTAAGCAATTCCTCCTTTACCCAAAAAGTAAAGTGAAAAGTCACGTCTTTAGGCTTGGCTACGTTTTCCAAAGGGTAATTTATATTCATAAAGTTATTTTTATCGGCCTCAATATTATCATGAAGCTCAATTACCCCTTCGCGAGTAGGACTGAAGCCGGTAATCGTCACAGATTTTTTTGCCGCGTCTACGGTCAAGGATTTTAAATTAACGGTTTCCGGCACCAGAGGCACCAATGCCCTGAGCATTTTTGACCAGCGGCTGGAAGCGCCGGCCAAGCTGCGATAATCGTGTAATACGTTGTTAATAGATTTTATCTGCTCTTTTACTTTACCATTTTCATCCTCGTTTACTTCCGAAGACAGCCGGGTAATATTCGAACGGACACTTGAAAGCTCGTGATTCAAATACAATATAATGAGAGTTTGCACCAAAAACACGACCCCAAAAGTCATAATTGAAAGTATGACCAATGTTTTTATACCCAAAGCAACACGCTGATACTTTATTTCCTGCTGCTTAGGTTTTGGCAATAAATTAATAATTCTCATAACTTAAAAAAATTAAAACTCATCCCCCGCCCCCCTCAGCGCCAATCCTATTGCGGTAGTATAACTTAGTGCCTCAAACTGTTCTATCGGAAAAACACCGTCACCGGTAATATTTGCGTACGGATTTGCCAATGTAACCTGGAGGCCGGGCATATCGGCAAGTTCAGGTTGCAAATATTCCGCCAAATTCTTCAATTTAGCACTGCCGCCCGCCAGCATAACTCTGTTTACCTGTTTATCCGAATGAGAAGCGTAAAATTTAAGAATATTTTTTATTTCATCGCTTAAATTGTTAAGAACCGGCAGTAGGGTAGTTTTTATATTTGGATACTCCGCCGTATTGGCAATTCCAACTTCCCTTTTAATACTTTCGGCTTTGGCGCTGGCAACCCCTAGCGCCCTGGCAATAGCCTCTGTAATTGTGTTTCCGGCAATGGGAATGGAAGAAGTAAATTGCAAATTTCCCTCTTCTATCATAATCAAGCTCGTGCGATAAGCGTCCAAATCCATAAGCAAGGTACTGCCAGTGGTATCGGTTTCAATTAAAGCTCGGTGAAGGCTCTGAGATTCAACTTCCAAAGCGGCTGGCTTTAAACCCGAGTTTTCAAGTATGCTCACAAAACTATCAACATACTCTCGCGGTGCGGCTATAATTAAAACATCCATCTTATCATGTTTATAACCCAGCACCTGCCAATCCAGATACACCTGATCAAGCGGCAAGGGAATAAAACTCTCGGCTTCAAATGGAACCGCGTTTTCAGCTTCTTTCTCGCTCATAACAGGTATTTGTATAACCCGGATAAATGACTTGGACTCAGGCAAGCTGGCTACCGCCAAGTTTGTCGAAAACTGTCCAAATTTTGGTTTTTTTATTGCGTCTAAAACAAGCTCACTTACGCGCTTGGGGTCGGATATCGCGTCAGCCGCCATAACCCCGGGCGGAAATTGCATTTCCGTATAAGCATGCATTAAATAGCCCTCTGGTTTTTTTACCAGCTGTACGGCCTTTAAGGAAGCGCCGCTAATATCCAGGCCTAAGGCTGTTTGAGATTTTGAAAAAAATGAGAACACATTAAGAAAATTAAGTATTTTATTTTAGACAAGACGGTGTAACAATTTTTTTGCTCTAAATTTTTAAATTATTGTATGCTTTCGCTAATATTATAAATAGGCCCAATAAGCGCGAGTGCTAATATGGCCACCACCCCGCCTATAAATAATAATAGCAAAGGTTCTATAATTGTAGAAAGGTTGCGCATGGTTGTATCCACTTCTTCTTCATAATGTTCCGCTAATTGTTCCAGCATTGTCTCCACTGTCCCGCTTTCCTCGCCAACCTGAAGCATTTGCACTACCAAAACTGGAAATAATGCAGTGTTCTTACCAAGACTGTCGGTAAGGGTCTTGCCCAGTTTAACGTCCACTGCCGCCTGTGCGGTTAATTCCTTATAAGGAATATTAGTTATGGAATCACTTGCTACTTGAAGCGCTTCCACAATAGGCACGCCGCTTTTTAGCAATGAACTTAATACGCGGGAATACCTGGCAAGGTTTATTTTTTTTACAATGGTATTTATGGTAAAAAAATGCAGTAAAAATATATGAAAATATTTTTTCCCCGAATAGGTATTTAAAAGCGCGACCGCGCCGAAAATTGCAACTATTATCCCCGCAATTACAAGTATGGCATTGCCGCTCATAAAATCCGCAACCGCAATTACCCCCCGGGTTAATACCGGCAACTCTGAATTAAACTCCTTAAATATGGATGTTAATTTAGGCAAAACAAAAATAGCCATTAACACGCCAATTAAAGCCATAGTAGAAACTATGACTGCCGGATAAATCATGGCTCCCATTGTTTTGCTTTTTAAATCCGCTTCCCTGTGCAGTTGGTTGGTAAGATACTCCAGGCTTTCATTTAGCTTTCCCGATAATTCCCCCACCTTAACCATGTTAATGAAAATTGGCGAAAACACTCGCGGATATTTGGACAAAGCTTCGGCAATACTCTTTCCCGACTCCACCTGAGCCGCAATATCGCTTAAAACGTTCTTCATACGAAAATTTCTAGTCTGTTTGACCAATATTTTCATGCCTCTGGAAAGCGGAATCCCCGCCTTAAGCATAATGCCTAAATTCTCAATAAAAGAAATTTTTTCTGCCAAAGAAATTGTCGTGGCATTCTTTAAAATACCCAACAAGGAATGACTCCCGCTTTGCTGGGATATTTCTATAGGTAAAAGTCCCTGCTCTTTGAGCAAATGTCCGGCCAGCGCCACGTTTTGCGCGGCAATGCTTCCACTTTCCCTCTGGCCATTTTTAGTTAATGCAGTGTAGTTAAAATCCACAGAATTATTAAATAAAATTTACAAATTAAATAGAATTGAACATAATTATACTGCAATAATTTTTACTTAATTTTACTTAATTTGTAAATTTTATTTAATTATTATTCCTTGCTTACCCTAACCAACTCGTCTATTGTGGTAATACCCAAAGCCGATTTTATAAATCCATCTTCCCATAGCACTATCATTCCGTCTTTTTCCGACTGCTCTTGAATTTCCTGGGCTGTACGGCGCTGCATTATCATATCGGCTATTGCTGGCGTAACTTCCAAAATTTCATGGATGCCTACCCTTCCTTTATACCCGCTATGATTACACTTATCGCAGCCTACCCCTTTATAAAAATTTACATCTTCCAGTTTTTTTGTTTTTGCCGGCACAACTTGCTCCCGAATAAAAACTTCCAATAACTTCTCCAAATGAAATTGCTTGCTTAAACTTTCTATTTGGGCCTTGTCGAGTTTGTATTCCTGTTTACAGTCTTTACAAATAACCCTTACCAAACGCTGGGCAAGCACGGCATTGGTAGTAGACGCTATAAGGTAAGGTTCAACACCAATATCCAGCAATCTAGGCAAAGCGGCGGAAGCTGAATTTGTATGCAAAGTGGAGAAGACCACGTGTCCGGTCATGGCAGCATGAACAGCTTCTTCAGCCGTTTCCTGGTCGCGAATTTCACCAATCATTATTATGTTAGGATCTTGGCGTAACAATGCACGCAGACCAATGGCAAAAGTTAAACCTATTTTAGGATTTACCTGCATTTGGTTGGCACCCACTATCCGGTATTCAACCGGGTCTTCAATAGTTGAAATATTTACGGCTTTGGTATTTAACATAGACAAAACCGTGTACAAAGTGGTGGATTTTCCGCTGCCGGTCGGACCGGTAACCAGCAGCATGCCGTGCGGTTTTTTTATGTTGCGCATTATAACTTCCAAAACAGATTTTTGAAAACCTAAGTCTTCCAAACTGGCTGCTTTGGCGGATTCATCCAACAAGCGAATAACAACCTTCTCACCGTCAAAAATTGGAATAGTAGAAACGCGCAAAGAAAATTTAAACCCATCCTTTTCAATTTTAAACCGGCCGTCCTGCGGCAACCTATGCTCATCGATTTTTAAATTTGAGAGAACCTTTATGCGGGCCGCTATTGCCGCCTGGATCACTTTCGGCAATGTCATAACATCATGCAACACCCCGTCTATACGGTAACGAACCGCAACCGCGTTCTCCTGAGGTTCAATATGAATATCCGAGGCCTTTTCAAAGACCGCGTATTCGAGTAGCGTATCCACCACTCTTATGACTGGTATTTCTTCGGCCATCTTTTTCAGTCCGTCATCCAGATCCGCCAAAACCTGATCACCCCCGGTCAAAATATTTTTTTTGTCCCCAGCGGATGAACTTTCAATTTTAATGCCGGCCCCCGGTTCCGGCCCCAGTTTGTTTTCAACCGGCGTAAACAAATGCTGGATTTCTTTTTCCAGACTGGAATGGTATTTTGACAGGCCATATTCCAGGCTGCTTTTACCAATTAAAAAAGTTTTTATGCGAAGTCCGGTTTTCTTTTGAATAAATTCTTTGGTCTGAATATCTTCCGGATCCATCATTGCCAAGGACAACTCATCTTTGGTTTTGGCAAAACTGATTATTTGATGCCTGTGAGCAATGGGCTCGGGCACTAAATTTAACACATCCTGAGCAATTTGCTGTTCTTTTAGATCAATTGCCGGTACATCCAGCAATTCAGATTTTACTTTCAACAACTGCTCTTCGGTTATAGCTTTCTTTTCAACTAAAAAATCTTCCCAGTTTACCCCGCCCTTACCGGCTAAAACTTCGGCTTGCAGACTTTTCAATTTATCATCAGCGAGAAGTTTTTTCGATTTTAAAGCTGTATTAAGCTGCTGTTTATCCATTGCTAAAATGCTAAAAAATATGTTGATTTGTTTTAAATACGACTAAATTTATGTTTCAACAGTACGATTTATAAAAAAATTATACCACAAAAAAGAGAAGAAAGCAAAAAAATGAAGGTTAGAATTAACCTTAATACTTTACCGGATTTTCTATTACTCTATTGTTGCCTGCAAATGCCAAATGCCAAACCAAATTAACCGTATTTACCTCCCTTGCCAGGTAAATATATAATAAAGCGTTTTTAAAATAATCTCGAGGTCAAATAAAATACCCCTATGCTTTACGTAATATAAATCATACTGAAGCTTAAGCTTGGACTCTTCCAAACTTCCGGCATAAATATTCAGCTGCGCCCAGCCCGTAAGCCCCGGTTTAACCAAGTGCCGTTCGGCATAGAAAGGAATTTGTTGTTTTAATTGCTCCACAATGTGGGGCTGTTCGGGCCTCGGACCCACGAGGCTCATATTGCCAATGAGCAAATTTATGCACTGAGGCAGTTCATCCAAACGGCTTTTCCTAAAAAATTTACCTACCGTGGTAATGCGCGGATCATTTACCGCGGTCCAGGTATTTGTAGGCCCCCCGCTCATTGTCCTGTATTTATATACTTTAAAAATCTTACCTCCCTCCCCCACACGTTCTTGGACAAATAATACCGGGCCTTTGGAAGTCAGTTTTATTATAAAAGCGCATATGGGGTAGGTAATTAAAAACACCACTCCGGTTACAACACCGGTCAAAAAATCTACCAGGCGCTTAACAATAGCGTATACTCTGTGGCTTCGGTAATCAATGTTTTCCAAGAACCACGCTTCGTTTAAATTTGCCAAATAAACCTTCCTAAATAACTGCTCATACAAATCCCTAAAGCTATAAAACATTAACCCAAAAGTTCGTAAGTCATACAAAGACCGCAATATGGCGGGTTTTTCATGGAGCTGGTCCGGCACAACCAAAGCGGCGTCGCGTGTAAACGACTCGGAAGCAAGCATTTCGGCCTTCACTTTCCCCAATACCACAAAACCCAAATAACTATGCTTGGTTATTTCCTTTTCCAATTCATCAAATTCCACTCCCGCGGAAAGCAAATATAAACCCTGCCTCATCCGTTGCTGCATATACAACTTAATTAATATATGCCATGCTAGGGAAAGTACAAAGGTAAAACCGGCGACAACCAAAAGAAATCGTCGGGGAGTCAATGAAAAAACAGGCTGGAAATAAAAATATACGACTGCCAAAAGAATATTAACCAGCGTAGCAGAAAGCACATTAAAAAATAAGTTTGTATAACGCCTTAGACTGCCTTGCTCAAACAAACCATGAATATAATATACGAGCAGCCAAAGTAAAAATATAACTCCAAATACCTGCACATGGCGGGCGTAGACTTCGCCCGCTAAACCTTCCGGATACCACACCCGCATTGCCAAAGACAATGCGACAAACATAAGTAGAGCATTGGGTACAAAGGTTAGCCAAAATAGAAAAGCTTTACGAGACATAGTTAGATCAATAAATTATGATGTTGGAAGATCGGCATCTTTTAACAAAGGAAAATTTTTATCTCGTTCATTCATCACCGCGGACTTAAGCGGCCAAGAAATATTTATAGCCGGATCATCCCAGAAAATTCCTCGTTCAGCTGCTGGATTATATTCTGCCGTGCATTTATATAAAACACGGGTATCTGGGGTCAAAGCTTGGAACCCATGCGCGAATCCGGGCGGAATATAAAGCATGTTTGCCAAATCTTCTCTTAATTCCACCCCCACCCACTTGCCAAACATGGGAGAAAATTTTCGTATATCCACGGCAACGTCAAATATACTGCCGGAAAGGCAGGCAACCAGCTTACCTTGGGCAAACGGCGCAAGCTGGTAATGCATACCCCTAAGAACACCTTTGGCTGAATGCGAAAAATTATCCTGAACAAATTCCGGCAAGTTCTGCCCGGTAAACTCCGGACGCTTAAAAACTTCAAAAAAATGCCCACGTTCGTCTTTAAAAACCTGGGATTTTACAACCAAAACATCGGGTATGTCGGTTTTAGTAAAAGTAAAGGCCATAAAGTAGTTTAGTATTTCAAAATAATGCGCAGTCGAAGTAAAGAGCTTGCCAGCCAATAGTACGGATAATCCCGCCTATGCCGTCCAATAAGCGCTAACTGTTTTTTTAAGTAATTTTTAAACTTTTCCTTATTATACGGCGGCTGGCTGTACCTAGTAAAGACCTGTGGGAAATTATACATTTCCCCTACCCTTCCCAGCCGAAGCCAAAGGTCATAATCTTCCACAAAATCCTGCCCGTCTGCCAAAAACCCGCCCGCCTTAAGTACCGCTTGTTTCTTGACCATAACCGTGGAAGTAAAAAAATTATTTCTAAACAGCATTGTATTCCTAATGGCGCTATCCGATAATGGCCGCAGTTTGTTAATTTGGGATTTGGAATTTGGGATTTGTTTAGAAATTAGAAATTCTGAATTAGAAATTATCTTAATCCCTCCTCCTACCAAAACGCACTCGGGATGCTTGTCTAAAAACTCTGTCTGTTTTTTTAATTTATCTCTGTCTATCCATTCGTCGTCATCATCTAAAAACGCCACGTATTCCCCCATAGAGCGCTCTATCGCTTCCTGCCGGCTCTTGATAATGCCCAAAGACGTCTTATGATGAATAACTGTTAACTTTGGATTCCAATTTTTTTGATCTTCTAAATACGCCTCCGTAGCATCGGCAGACCCGTCATTAACCGCCACAATTTCATAATCGGAAAAGTTTTGTGCTTCCACAGATGCCAAAGCTTTTTTAAAAAGCTCAACTCGGTTTTTGGTTAAAATTATAATTGAAACTTTAGGCATTGTTTATTATGGCTAAATAGTTTTTGGCACAAACTTCCGGACTAAAATACTCCAATATGTACGCCCTGGGGTCAAAACTTAATTGAGACAGAGACTCGATTATTTTTCCCAAATCACTCGCATTGGAAAAACTTCTACCCGCCCGTACATGCATATACGGGGCACTGGTTTTGCCTTCCACGGTAACCTCCCCCGCCACGGCATAACCCCGCTCCCAAGCAAGCACCGGCACATTTCTCGCCCAAGCTTCAAACATGGCAAGCCCCTGGCTTTCGGATTCAGACACATACACTAAATACTTCGTCCTGTTTAACCAAGAAAAATAATCGGCTTGCTTAAAATTGCCATAAGTTAATTCCTTCACTTTACAACCCTTCACGCGCGTGCGAATTTCCTCTATCAATTTTGTTTCGCCAACTTTATTATAAATTAAAAAGTCTATATCTTTAGATTCATTGCCCATTTCAGGAATGTAAATACCCGCCGGCCAAACAAAAATTTTTTCTGCCAATTCCGGACTATCTTTAACATAACTTTCCTTGACCCAATTACTTGGCACTAAAATTGCATCTATGGCCGAATTCCTTAATATCCCGTTCTCATGCGAAGGCAAAATGACAATATTAGGACCGGCAACTATCCGCTGTATTTTCCCTAATTGTTTTTGCTTTATTGCCCACATAAGAACCTCTGCTCCGTTCAATACTCCCGCCACAACTCCCGGTTTTTTTGGTGCCGTGTTTAATAAATACTCTTGTCCTAACTCATTAAACCCATGCAGTAAACTTTCCATTACCATTTTAGGTCCGCCAAAATCCCTACCCAATATTTGTTTAACCCAGGCCTTTAACTTTCCGACAATTCTATATTCCAATGTATATATGTACAGCATGTTATTTTTTACTAACCAATAGGGTATCAAACAACACATACCTAAGGCCCGAGAGCTGAAGCGTCCTTAGCGCGTCTTGGGGGGTCTGAACGTTGGGTTCTCCGTGTAAATTAAATGAGGTGTTTAATATTCCGCCAATGCCGGTTATTTTTTTAAATTCGGAAATTAACTCGTGGTAACCGGAATTTTGGCTTTTACTTACAACTTGCGGGCGGCAGGTAAAATCATACGGATGTATGGCAGCCGCCAAGTCTTTAGCCGCTACAGGGGCAGTATTAAAAGTAACTGCCATAAACGGCGCGGGCATGCGCTTAGGATTTTTTAAATAGCGTTCGCTGTCTTCTTCCAAAACTGAAGCGGCAAAAGGCATCCAAAAATCCCGATTCTTGATCATTTCATTTATAACCCTTACCGTATCCCGATTGCCGGCATGCGCCAGTATGCTGCGGTTACCCAGCGCCCTTGCACCCCATTCGTTGCGGCCTGAAAATCTGGCCACTACTTCACCGCTAGCCAAAAGCTCGGCCGCGGCTCTATTCGCCTCAAGTGTACTTGCAAATTTTTGAACGTTAAAATTGCCCTGGTATTTTTCCATAGCTTGGGAAATGCTATTTTCATCATAAGCTATACCCAAATTTAAATGAGTGATAGGCTCAAAATGCGGGACAACCCGCTTCTGTTTTGAAAGTTCCAATACGCCATGGACTGCAGCGCCTATAGCCGTAGACTCATCGGCAGCCGAAGGCATAACATACAAGTTTTCCACTTCGGGCAATTCCAGTATTTTTTGATTTAGCTTAACCGACATAAACACGCCCCCGCCCAAAGCGAGATTGTGAATATTGGTCTTGGCAATCCAGGCTCTCACCCATTGCAGCACTTTCTTTTCCAAAAAAATTTGAGCAAAAGCCGCTACGGTATCGAAGCGCTGATTATATAATTGCTCGAACAAAATATATTCAAGGCGATTGATCGGGTACTTGCTTACAAATTCCAAATTATCATTTAAAGTAACTAGGCCCTGCAGCCGTTCATACAGGTTTTCTGCCCGTTCCTGCTTGGCATAAGGAGCCAGGCCCATGACTTTAAATTCATGCTCGTTGGGTATCATACCCAGCAATTTGGTAATTTCCGTAAAAAAATAGCCGAGCGAAACTCTTACCGGATTTGAAGAAAGTTTTTTTAATTTATATTGTTCGTACACGCTAACTGTGGACGACTCGCCATCCCCTTCCCCGTCCATGGTAAAAACCAGAGTTTGAACAGTAGGGTTTAAATTTGGCACACACGCCAACGCATGCGAAGCATGATGCCGGGAAAACAATATTTTCTCCTTTGGCAGGCGGCATGCCGCTGCATAATATTTAAGCGCTTCATTAGCCAGGCTAAGCTCCTGCCAGCTATGTCTCAACTTACCTGCAATGCGTCGGGCAACAAAATAACCCGGGGTTTTGGCAAGCAGATGCCGTTTTAAACTGTAAGAACGGTTAAAATTTATGTTACCCACCCCAAAATTCCTCACCGACTGAAAGCGGTTTCGCTTCATGTCCGCATAGCCCACAATATCCTTCTGGAACATAACCGCCACGTCCACCTCTTCTGGTTTTAGGTAATGACTATAAATATAATCAACCACTTTGTCAGGAAAACCATTGGAATTCTTAAGCCGGTTTAAGCGTTCTTCGCTCAAAGCAAACACCAGCTGCCCGTCTTTTACGAGAGCCGCAGTTGCATTGTGCCCATAATGTATGCCTAATACGTTCATATAACTATGTGGTGATGTTTATAAAATTCACAAGTTATCTTTAGTCCCGCCTCCAACACAGTATCCGCATGCCAACTTAAAGCCCCGTTAGCGGAAGTATCTGCCGAAGAAAACATTACTTCTCCCGGCGGATACGGCAAAGCGCCCCACAACAATTTGCTCGCACTTCCCGTATACTGCTTGGCAAGTTCTAAAAGCTCGCGAATGCTCCTCAGCGTTCCCGTGCCAATTTGGAATTCGGAAAAATGAGGTAAATTCTCTGCCTCATGTAAAGTTTTTACGAACGCATTTACTACGTCATTTATGAATATAAAATCCCGCTGCTGGTCTCCGGGAGTAAGATTTATTTCAGACTCGTTAGAAATGAGTTTGCTAATCATGACCGGTAAAAATTTGGTCGGGTTGTCATTGGGCCCATACATATGGTACACAACTAAATTGACAAACTTCGTACCGCCTTGGGGTTTATGTTTGGCATATTCTAAAAACGCTTTTTTTGTCCGGCAATAGTTATAATACCTATCTTCCATTGAGGTGTCTGCCGGCATAAAAGTGTCGGTATTTATAAACAAGGGTACTTTATACTCGCCGGCAAAACCCCATAACAAGGAAGGCAGTTGGGTATTTACCTTTTCCATTATATCCATCCCTTCGCCCAGCCGGCCATACATGGTGGCCGTATGTACAATGGCCTCTATTTTATTTTGGAGGAAAAAAAATTTCCAATTTACGTCTTCACTATTTATCAATTTTAATTGGTCTTTGTCTACTACATCCTGCAACCTATAAAGCGAAGAGTTTAGCCTTTTTAAGCCATGCACAATATAACCCTGCTGTAAAAACGCATGGGCCAAAAAACTTCCCAAAAACCCTGTTACTCCGGTTAATAAAATTTGTTTAGGCATTCTTACCTTTCCGCGCTTCGACTTCCGCTACCATTTTCTTTTTTTCTTCGACGAATGCCGCTTCAATAGTTTCCAAATTCAAATTATGCTCAAGTTCATATAGCCTAACCGAAACTATTAGCCTAAAAAAAGCGTAAAGCAGGGCAATATACAAACCTTTTACCCCGGCTTTAAAACCGCGTTTATAAAACAGCCAAAAATAATGGCTCATGCTGCCAAGCATGTAAAAAACCGAAAACCGCTTGCCGTTATTATAGCGCTGCTCCGCTTCAGCTATTCCGTACCGAGCATGGCCAGTCACAAATTTTTGCACGTCGTATAAACTAAAATGCCGAATCGCGTATTCCAGCTTCATGGGTAAATGCAGTATTTCCTCTCGTTTTCCCGTAAAGGAACCCATGCCGTGAATTTGGTTTTTTGAAAAATCCACAAAGTCTCGTTTAAAAAAGCAGGAGTAACTGGCTTTTATTATGGGGTGCTTGACCTCGCCCCATAAATAAGTATAAACAGGCACATAAACATACTTATGCGTATCCTGCCGGGACAACTCCTCAAGCTTTTCCAAAAGCGTAGCCGGCAATAAATTGTCCACATAGCTCCAAAAAAACCACGAACCCTTTGCCACGCTCTTGGCAAACTCCAGCATTTCCTGGGTTTCCACATACACCTGCTTACTTTGGGGACGGGTAATAAATCTTGCTCCATGCCGTTCGGCAATGCTTTGGGTCTGATCGGTACTGCCGCCATCCAACAAAATTACTTCGCCGTAAGGCGCAAGATTTCTAACCACATGCTCAATACGTTTTTCTTCGTTAAATGAAAATAGAATAAAGGAAATATTGCTCATGTTATTTTCCTAACGCGCGCTTAATAAAATTTCTAACTGCTTGATTTTTTAAAATAGTACGCTTTGCCAAACCATATATACTGCCATACACAATCCCACCGTAACATTTGAAAGTTAAGGCCAATTCAGAATAAGGCCGACCGTAAAGTTTAGATATCCATATTTGCGTATCGCGGGTAGAAAAAGCGCGACGCTTAACAGTCTCGAGTCCCGGAAAAGTACTCCACCTCATATTGTCAGCTCGGGTCTTAACCATAGGGTCCGAAATTATGAGCGCGGGCAAATTTTTATAGGCTTTTAAAAGCACAAACAAATGCACGGTTTGAGTGCCAATATAATCTTCCTTTCCTGGAAGATCTATCCACTCCGAACGCTTGAAAATTTGGCAGGACATGCCGCCAAAGTACCCCACCAAGTCCGTATAATTTTGTATGCCCTTAACAAAGTTTGCCAACTGTTCAAAATGCAAATCTTCAGTTATTCGAAGGTTGGGATAACTTACGGCGGGATTATGCATTTGGCGGTCATATCCCCACGCATTGGCTAACAAGTAACCATATTTTCCTGTGCTAAGGATGGGGAGGATATACGACAAAGCTTCAGGAAAAAGTGCGTCGTCATCACCCAAAAGCCAGCAATAAAGCCCTCGAGCTTTTTCCACTATGCCCAAAACATTGCGGTCAAAACCTATATTTTCCGCATTTCGAAAATAACGGATATAAGGAAACTTTTGCGCCAATTCTCTACCCGCTTGTTCGGTAGCGTCGTCGCTTGCGTTGTCAGAAATAACTATTTCAACCTGGCCGGCCGGAATTTGTGCTAACTGATTGATAATACTACCCACACATTCAGAAAGCTCTTGCGCGCGGTTAAAGGTGGGAATGCAAATACTGAGAATGGGAAGATTCATGTTTAGTCGTATTGGGCCAAAAACTTTTCAAATACATTTTCCAAATAGTCCAAGTGAGTGGAATTTAAACCATGGTGACAGCCAATAACAAAGGCGTTATGCATTATAATTTCGGTATTGGGGAAACCGGATTTGGGTTCTTTGGCATGAATTCTCCGAAAACCCGGCTGTTTAAGTATATTACCTGTAAATACGGGTCGGGTCTGAATATTATGCTGTTCCAAAAAAGTAACTATGTCGAGTCGGTTAAACGGTACGCCCTTTTTTATAACAAGCGGAAATGCCAGCCAGGCGGTATT
Source organism: uncultured Candidatus Saccharibacteria bacterium (assembly GCA_964589415.1). Taxonomy (GTDB): domain Bacteria; phylum Patescibacteriota; class Doudnabacteria; order UBA920; family UBA920; genus CAZPRQ01. The sequence goes on along the minus strand of CAZPRQ010000020.1, from coordinate 1,024 downwards.
TACGTTTTTAGCTTGCTCGGCAACGGAAAAATACTTATCGAGGCGCCTGAAAAACTTAAGCAGTCGGGCGAAGTTTTTTTGCCTAATGGTTTTAAATTTCGGAAACTTTTTTAATTGTACCAGCCCAAACGCGGCCGAAAGTTCCAACGGTAAAAAGTTATAACCCACTTCGCTAAAAATAAACTTGGCATCATACGGCTTACCGTCAATTTTATTGTAAAAACGGTTCTTTAATTGCTCACTGTCCGTTTTTTCGCCAAACAGGGAAGATTCCCTGCCCCAACCGCGCAGCACCACCAAGCGCCTTGCCCACTGTGGGTCGTTTACGCAAATCATACCGCCACCACCCGCGCCGTTTATTATATGCGAGCCGTAAAAACTGGTTACCGAAATATGAGAATGCAATCCCGTGGGTTTCTTGTCTATGGTCGCGCCCAAGGTATCGCAGGAGTCCTCTATTAAATACAAGTTATGCTTTTTAGCTAAAGCATTTAGGCGCTTATAATCCGGAATATTGCCCATAAGCGAAGGAATCATGAGTGCTTTGGTTTTTTTTGTTATGGCTTTTTCTATTTCTTTAACATCCACCTGGAACGTGCGGCCATAAATTTGCACATCCACAAATACCGGCACCAAGCCTTTTTGGACAATGGGAGCCACAGTCGTGGCAAATGTCAAAACAGGGGTAATAACTTCGCTGCCTTTGGGCAAATTTAGAAGCTCAAACGCCAAAAGGTTCGCGCTGGAGCCGGAGTTAACCATAACCCCGAATTTTTTACCAAAACTATCGGCAATTTTTTGTTCAAATTCCTTGGCGTTTGGTCCAAGGGCAGTATTGCCTTTCAATACTTTTACCACCGCATCAATTTCTTCCTGTCCGTGGACGGAAAGGCCATACGGCACGCGCATGCTCGAAGTTTGTTTCATAATTTTAATATTTACCTTTTATTAAGCAAAATTTTTCTATATTTTTTAAAGCCAATTACTGACTTATTTTAGCAAAATTCCCAAAAAAGCACAAAAA
>CAZPRQ010000019.1:18543-21093 GCA_964589415.1 uncultured Candidatus Saccharibacteria bacterium | reverse complement strand
ATGTTTGCCGGTTTGGGAGCGCTTGATTTATCGGTTATTTTAAATCCAAAAATTTGGTCAGTGGTCGTAATATTATTTATTCTTGATTTTTACGGCAGCATAGCTAAGTTTATTGGGTTAACCCAAAATACCCCCATGGTAAATTCTCAAGGAGACTTGCCAAAGATAAAAGAGGCGTTATTGGTAGATGGCGCGGGTACCGTTGTTGGTGCTGGCTTGGGTACTTCCAACCTTATTACGTACGTGGAAAGCGCGGTGGGGATTGGAGAGGGAGGACGAACCGGACTTGTGGCCGTAGTTGTGGCTTTGTTTATGGCTTGTTTTTTACCGCTCGCGCCCATATTAAATTTAGTACCGGTCATTGCCACTACTGGCGCTCTCTTTTATGTTGGTCTTATGCTTATGCCGTCATGGAAAGATATTAGGCAATACGCCTGGATAGATGCGGTTTCAGTAGTATGCATGGTACTGGTGACATTCTGGACATTTGGTCTGGACAAGGCTATGTTTGCGGGTTTTGCCTCAATTACCGTACTTAAACTATTTACCGGTCGATATAAGGATTTAAACTGGTATTTAATAATTTCTGCCGCGGTGCTGGGTGTCAGCGTTTTGCTTTCACTGTAGGAAGCAATTAATTATTAACTTCCCGTTTGGGTAAAAATATTTAATTTTATCCCGCTTGTCGCGGGGTAAGGGGCCGTGCGGCTCGAAAGGATTTTATGAATTACGTAAACAATATAAAATCCATACAAACTCAAAATCAATGGCATGAAGTATTAAAGGAATTGGACAATGAACAAATAAAACTTTATTCTTACGATCTTGTGTTGTTAAATGAGCTAGGTGAAATAGCCGGGAAAAGCATATTGGATTATGGAGCGGGCCCCGGCGTACTGGCTTTGGAATTGGCTAAACACGGAGCGGAAGTGAAGGTTTATGACATAAACCCAGAAATGCGACGGCAGGCAGGTATAAAAATTGGGAATTCGAATGTATATGAAAATACTTTTGAAATTCCGGAAAAGAAATTTGATGTGGTAATATGCAATTTGGTATTGTGCATTGTCGACGAATCTGAGGTATGCAGAATTTTACGCAATATCAAACGGGTTTTAAAACCGGAGGGCGTCGCGTATGTTGGTTTTTGCAACCCTAAAATACATAACGTGGCTGAATCACAATTGGACTTTCGTTTTTTTAGCGGCAAAGGCTATTTTGAAAATCACAATTACAAAAAAGTTAAAAAAGAGGGCATTTATGAGATAGTAGAAAACCACCGGCCGGTTGATTGGTATGCCAGGGTTTTCGCCGAATGCCAACTATTGGTGTGCGACATTTTGCGCACGCCTGAGTATGAGCTGCGAGATCAGAGGATAAGTGATTTTGTGATTTTTAAGTTGAAGTAATGACTTAGCTAACTAGGTCACAAATAAACCCCGCTAAGTTGGCGGGGTTTTAAATCTGTTTAACTTTTTTAACCAGTTCGCTTGAACTTTGAATTTTTCCGCTTTTGCCCACATTGTATACCATTTGTATGCCCAAGCGTTCGCAGGTTTTTATGTCATGGTAGAGGGAAGAGTTGGGATCGGCCGCGTTTTTTTCGTCACGGTCGCCGCCGTTAGCAAATACATTAGGCCTGACAATTTCCAGACTTTGGGAAACGGACATGGCTTCCGCACCTTCGGGATTTTCCGGGTGGCTGGTAATTACCACTTCATCTACATAACGAATGGCCGCCACTATAGCTTTTCTTTCCTGTTCGTTCATGAAAGCAAAGCCTTTTTTCTTTTTAAGCCAATTGTCGTTGTTGACTATAACTACAAGCTTGTCGCCCAGTTTTCTGGCTTCCTGCATCATTTCAATATGGCCAATATGGATGGGGTCGAACCCTCCGGAAACTGCAATTGTTTTCATAAAATATTTGTTAGCGTACCTATTATATTTTACGCGTTTAGTCGTTGTTTTTTTTAGGCAGTTGTCCGTATAAGTCTAAAATTAATTTCTCTACGGCAGCAGGATGGGGTACGTTGTCAAATTCAAAACGTTCGCGACTGCCGGCGGTTTGAACATATACCATGCCAAAATTCAGCACTGTACCAAATATGCCGTTGGTTTCACTGGTTACGTCCTCAATATTTTCAATAAATAATTCTGAAATAGTTCGGGAAAATAAACCTACCTGGTCAATGTCCACAACACGCAAGTTGGAAATAATTTGTATATTTAAATACCAAAATAGCCAAATAAGAAAGAGTGAGAGCAAAAGAAATAAGTTGTAGATTTGTAAAAACAGGGATAAGACTTGTCCTGCCGAGCCTTCAAATAGTCCTGGAGCAGCGGGCTGGACAAAGCGCTGAAAAGCCAGCAGAATTGCAACGAAAAAAAACCACACCAAAAGGCGGGAAAATAGTATAAACCAATCCTGCCTGACTACCAGGTAAATTACTTCGTTTTCTTGTTGGCTGGGGAAAAGCTTGTGCATAGCTTAGAATCTAGGTTTTAAAATATAGAATAGAAGATCATGAGGTATGAAGTTTGAAACATGGA
>CAZPRQ010000019.1:10237-18443 GCA_964589415.1 uncultured Candidatus Saccharibacteria bacterium | reverse complement strand
CTGACTATGCCGTTAAAGATTGAATAGGAATGAGCCAGAATGGAAAGGAAAAAAAATATATAAACTCCGGCTACAACAAAGCCTAAAATTTGGCTTTGAGCGTATCGTACCAGGATATAAATGCCAAAGATGGAAAAAAAACTCAAACCCAAAACCAGGCTGAAATAAAATATTGCGAGAATAATATTAAGGGGATTAGAGAAGTCCACTTTAATTTAGATTATTAAATAAAAATTACTGCAGAAAAATTTTGGTCAATTTTCCTTAATTTTAGTTAATTCTGCCTGCCCTTCGAAGCCTGGGCGAAGGAGGGCTCAATTAAAGAAGGGTTTTTTGCTGGCTTGGGGGTGGGGTAAGGCCTAAGTGTTTGTAGGCCAGCTCTGTGGCTTGACGGCCTTTGGGAGTGCGAGTTAAAAATCCCAGGCGAATTAGGAATGGTTCGTGTACATCTGTAATAGTGTCTTCTTCTTCGCCCGTGGCGGCGGCCAGAGTGGATAGCCCGACGGGACCACCGTTAAATTTATGAATTAAAACTTCCAGTATACGCCGGTCATTTTTATCTAGTCCCAGAGTGTCAACTTCCATTAATTTTAACGCTTCCATAGCGTCATTTATGCTTATTGTATCATGACCTTTAACCTGCGCAAAATCACGGACTCTTTTTAGCAGCCGGTTAGCTATTCGGGGCGTAAACCGGCTTCTATTGGCCAGTTCTTTGGCTGCAGTTGGTTCAATTTCCGAGCTTAATATTTTAGAACTGCGAGAAACTATTTTCTCAACATCTTCATTCGCGTAATATTCCAGGCGGTAAGTGGCACCAAACCGGTCGCGCAATGGTGAGGAAATAAGTCCTATTCGGGTGGTTGCGGCTATTAGCGTAAATTTAGGAAGTTCCATACGGATACTTCTGGCGCCCGGGCCTTTGCCAATAACAATATCCAGCGCGTAATCTTCCATGGCCGGGTAAAGTACTTCTTCAACCACTCGGTTTAGCCTGTGAATTTCGTCTATAAAGAGTACGTCGCCTTGTTGTAAATTGGTAAGAAGCGAGGCGAGGTCCCCCGCTCTTTCTATGGCAGGTCCGGAAGTGATTTTTATATTTACTCCCATTTCCCGGGCTACTATAAATGCTAGCGTAGTTTTTCCCAAACCCGGGGGTCCATAAAAAAGCAAATGTTCTAAAAATTCTCCTCTATGCTTGGCCGCGGAGATTAGAATTTTTAAATTTTCTTTTAATTGGTCCTGGCCGACATATTCAACAAGCCTCAAAGGTCTCAGGCTTTGTTCAATAATTACTTCTTCGTCATCGGGAGAAGCAGCAGCGTTTAAAACGGGGAGGTTTTCAGAATTGGATTCAATCATTTTTACTATTAAATATAATTTATAAATTAAGTAAAATTAAATAAAAATTACTGTAGAAAAATTTTGGTCAATTTTACTTAATTTTATTTAATTTTGTTCAATGTTTACAGTGGCCGGGGTGCTTGTGGGACTTGTCTGCTGGCCACTGGAGTTTACGAATTGTTCTTCTTTATGAAATAACGCGGGCGGCTGATAAACGGAGTTAAATACGTCATTGCGGGTAACGCCATTTTTTGTTACGTCCCGCTTCCACGTTGCTTTCATACTGCCGTCCGGCTTTTTTTCGTATTGTTCCGGTGTATATACGGTAATTTGTCTGGTGTCCTTGGTTCCATACAGTTCATAGACAAGCGTGTCTTTATCTTTAAAATACGCCCAAAGGAGCAGGTGAGCGGGAGTATCATTCTTAAATTTTAGATCTATGACACCCGGATAAATAGTGGCATCGGTTCCTTGAGGGGCGTAATATTGGACAGCGTAGGAATGGTTGCGGCGCTGCGTAATAGGCAGTCCCGCGTTAATTGCAGCGCGGAAAACCGTGGAAGATACCTGGCATAATCCGCCTCCGAGTTCGGGTACCGTACCGGTGCGCTTAATAACCAATTCCGGTAAAAAACCTTCCTCTGCTTCTACGGGACCAAGATATTTGTTAAAACTGAATTCTTCACCAGGAGCAATAAGCACGCCGGTAACTTTAGAAACCCCGACCTTTATGTTATGCCTGCGGTTATTGGGGCTACCTTTAAAATTTGACTGGCCTTTGGCGACTAATTCGTTAATCCCTAAATTATTTAAAGCAGCCAGGCTACCTCCGGGTTTGGTTGCTGTAACAACCAGTTCGGTTTTTGTAAGTTTATTTTGCAGGGCCTTTAAAATTTTAAACGTGCTCCCATAAGTGTCCACAGCCAACCCGTCTCGCGGTGGGCTAAATACGGTAATTTCCTTTCCGTTTATTATTATTTCAGGCTCCTTAACCGGAAGGTTTATTTGAATGGCCAAATTTTTAACATAGTCATATATAGTTTTTGGTTGGTAAGGGTAAATGACATAAGTTGCTTTTGTTGGAAAATTTATTCCCGCGTAAGTCGCCATTAAACTTTCCAGGCTGGGTTTATATATAATATTTGATTCCGCCGGCAGCCTAACCTGTCCTTGCCAACTGGAAAATACTTCATCGTTTACAATGAAATTATCTTCCCCATAAGTTATGGAAAATTTTGTGGATGCTTTGGTAGTCCCGGTAAATAAGAAACTAATACAAAGCAAACTGAATATTAAAAGGGTGTTTTTTTTCATATGTTTAAGAAAAGTATATCCAACAAGTGTGCTTGGGTAAATATTGCTTAATGGAATCCGCCCATTCTATGGCGGTCACGGAATTGGTTTGGTTAAATACTTCCTCCAAACCCAGAGCGGTAAATTCTTTGTAGGATTTTGCGCGGTATAAATCGAGGTGGTGGAAGAAGATTGGTTTTTTAGTGCGTGGCAACCATCCTTTGTGGCGATTCATAATAATAAAAGTCGGACTGGTAACCAACCCTTTAACTTTTAAGTGTTTAGCCAAGGCTTGTGCGAAAGTGGTTTTGCCAGACCCTAGTTGTCCCACTAGTCCAAATATTTCGCCCCCGGTCAGTTGCTTGGAAATGGTTTCCGCCAGCTTAGGTATGCCGATTAAATTTGTACGATATATCCGTTTCATAATACAGAAAATTTAAGCGATGGTCAGACTGCTGTATAACCTTGATTTTGACTGATATTCGTCTTCAGGCGGGTGACTTTACATTCATTTTATAAGGGTATTGTACCTGTATTGACGGATTTAGTAAAATTTCTTATACTGTATAATCGTGTGTATTAAATTTTGGCCAAACGCTGGGTTTGACCCGCGCGTTTAAAGGCTTTGCTGGATATGAAATAGGTTGTTAATGTATTAAAATATGGAATTGACAATTGTTGAACAAATTTTGGAAGTTGTTGGAAAGGCTCACCGGGTTGCCGTGGTGGTTACCGAACCAAAAAATCCCGATATTGTCGCGGGTGCTCTGGCATTGCGGCTGTTTTTTCAAAAGCAAGATAAAGAAGTCCTACTGGTGACCACTGAAGCAATTGGTGAAAACCTTAAATTTTTAACAGGCGTTGAAAGTTTTAAAGTTGGGTTTAATTCCGGAAAAGACTTTACTATTACGGTAAACACTCAATTAAAGCGACTGGATGAAATTAGTTACCAAGCCGAAGAAGGTAGCGTACATATTTATTTAAAACCTAAAACCGGACAATTTGGTCCGGAAGATGTAACCTTTAGCACAGCCAAACAGCCGTTTGACGCGGTTATTTTGTTAGGGGTTCCCAGTATGGAATTGCTTGGGTCGCTACTCGAAGTAAATTCAGACCCATTGTTTGAAGCTCCAAAAATTAATATTGATATTAATCCGGCCAATGAATATTATGGGGCTATAAATTTTGTTGACATAAATGCTACGTCAGTATGTGAATTATTGGTATTGCTATTTGAGAAATTTGAACAACAAGCCGTGGATGAGGACATGGCTACTGCTCTCTTGGTGGGTATAATTTCAAGAACCCATAGTTTTCAGCATTCCCATACTACTCCCCGCGCTTTTTTAAAGGCTTCGGAGCTTATTGCTTTGGGTGGGAGGCAGCAGGAAATAATAAAAAATTTATTTAAAACCAAGCCGTTGCCGTTGCTTAGGCTTTGGGGTAGGGCTATGGCCAGGCTTAAAATACACGACAGCTTGCCCGTCATGTACTCTTTATTGAATTTAAGCGACTTTGGTAAGGCAGGAGCATCAAATGAAGATTTGCAATTGGTATTAAAAGAGTTGTTAGACAGCGTCTCCGGTTATAAGGTAATTGGATTATTATCTGAATCTATGGGTGGGCAAGTTTGCGTACAAATGGCGCTGCATCAGCAGGTTGACATGCATGAATTGGAGAAGTCACTTGGGAGCTTAACAAGATTAGATGGCTTAAGCGGACCATTTAGCATTGTGCAGGCAGAGTTAAAAAATATCAGCCTTACGGACGCTGAAGAACTTTTTATTCAAGGGTTGCATAATGCAATTGACCATACAGGCAATTAAAAATTCCCTACACTAATTACTTAGTGGTATACTATAGATAGTAGTCTTTCCGAAACAAACATGAAAAATTTTCTTCAACAAGATCCGCGCGATTTGCAAAACGCGCTTTCCGACGTGAATCATCGCATGCAAGAAGAAGAAACCGGTCATAAAGCCGCGCTTTTGCATTTGCCATATATTAACCTGCATAATTTCCCCATAGATTTAAATATATTGGGTATTTTTTCTGAAGAAGAAGCAAGGGATATGAAGGCGTTGCCATTTTTTTTGGAAAATAAAGATTTGCGTGTTGGTGTGGTAGATCCAAATAACCCTCTTTTTATAGAAAAAGTGAAGGAGTTGAGTCTAAAGTATAAAGTATCGACTTACGTAATTTCCGATATTAGTTTTGAGCGTACGGCCAAGTTTTATGCCAAAGTCCTAAGGCCAAAAATAAGGCATGACGACGTGGTTAGGGTGAGTACCATTGAAAGTCCCATAGAGCGGCTAAAAGCCATAGCGGAAGAGGCTGCCCAGGTTGGTATTTCAGGCAGTGAGTTTTTGGAAATAATGCTCGGAGGGGCCATGGCTTACCGTGCCAGCGATTTGCATTTTGAACCAGAGGAACATTTTGTGAAAGTTCGTTACCGCATAGACGGGGTTTTGCAAGACGTTTTGCATATACAGAAGGCCATGCAAAATTCTTTGGCAACGAGGCTTAAAATTTTATCCAAGCTGAAATTAAACGTTAACGATGTGGCTCAAGATGGTAGGTTTACTTTTTTCTCGGATAATCGTCCCATTGACGTTCGTGTTTCCAGCCTGCCTTCCGCATACGGAGAAGAATTTGTGCTGCGTTTATTGGTTACAAGCGCGGAGAATTTAAAAATTACCGATTTAGGATTTCGGCCAGAGCAAAAGTTGATAGTGGAAAAAATTTTAGCGCGTCCAAACGGCATGGTTATAACCACCGGACCCACAGGAAGCGGTAAAACCACTTCGTTGTACGCGTTTTTACACCAGTTAAATGAGCCGGGAGTGAAAATTATTACTTTGGAAGATCCTGTTGAGTACAAACTCGAAGGAGTGGTTCAAACGCCAATTGACCACGCGCACGATTTTTCTTTTGCCAAAGGGCTACGCGCGATTTTGCGGCAGGATCCCGATATTGTCATGGTGGGAGAAATTCGCGATCAGGAAACGGCTGAAACAGCCATGGAGGCGGCTCTAACCGGGCATATGGTATTGTCTACTTTGCACACTAACGACGCGGCCGGGGCTATTCCCAGACTTTTAAATATGGGGATTAAGCCTTTTGTCATTGCGCCGGCGCTTTCCGCGGTTCTGGCCCAGCGGCTGGTAAGAAGATTGTGCGGTTCTTGTAAAAAACCGGCTGTGCTGTCGCCGTCAACTTTGGAAAAAGTAACATATATTATAAACCAAGTCCCAAAAAAATCCGGAGTAAATATTCCTACAAAACTGAATTTTTTTCATTCCGCAGGTTGCGAGAAGTGTCAGGGATTGGGTTATCGCGGCAGAGTGGGTATATACGAAATTTTAGAGAACACTGAAGAATTGCAAAAATTAATATTTGAAAACGCTTCTACACAGGCTTTTAAAAAAGCGGGGGTTGAGCAGGGTATGCTTACTATGGCGCAAGACGGGCTATTAAAAGCTTTGGATGGCATGACCGATGTTGAGGAAGTTTTTCGCGTGGTGGGAGAAGGTTAGTTATTTTTTTCAGCAATTTCATAAGGCAATTTAAAAACCCTCCCGCCGACGGCGGGAGGGTTTTTAAATGACATGCTGAGTTAATTTTGCACCGTAACGGAGTAGGTGTGGGTTTGCGTTTTTTTACCCAATACGTCTTGGTCGCTGTCGGTTACAACAAGCTTAATAACATACTGGCCATTAGGTACTTTTGTCGTATCCCAGGCGTAATTATAACCTACGTTAGCTGGGCAGTTATTGCTCAGCTTGAAATGTGAGCAGACATCTGGCCGGTTGGCGCCGTAAAAACCGCCGCCGCCTTGGTTGTAGCTAGCAACTAAGGAATTATTTATATAAAGTTCAGCGGAAGATATAAGTCCTTCGTATTGCCACATATTGTCTATTGCCCAACCGTTAATATTCACTACGCCTTTTAGAGTTTTTTGGGAAGGGGAATCTATTCGCGTGGTTGGGGGAAGGCCGACCATTCCAATTTCATTGCTAATACTTACCCCTAATGCTTGTCCCAGTTTAATTAAGTTTTCTCTGGCATAACCACGGCCTTTCCAGGCCGGATCCAGGGCAGTGTGTCTGTTGGTATTTATGCTGTCTTGGTCCAGCCATTCATATTTACTAAAGGTGGGGTAGTTCCAAAAATAGTATAGGGGCTGGAAGTCTACCAGCTTCGCGCCTTTTTGGAAGGCGTTGTTTGCCCATTGTGCAAGTTCTTCAACCGGACAATTGTTATTGGAACACATCCAAGACTGGTCGGAAAGTCCTATGCCAATAGCCCCCGCGTCAGCAAAAGGCCTGAGTATGTCTTGCCATTGGTTCATTTGCGAACGAGAGGATTCCTCCGGCGAATTATTGTTATACATTATTACAATTGTACCGGGATATTTTGAGATTAAGCCGCGGAGTGTTTCTTCGTTCTGTTCTTGTTTAATATTATTTTGGTAAAAGGTCAGCCAATCGGGGGAGTTTTTTAAGCGAAGGGCGTCGTATTGCCACCAGCGCCAGTCTGTCCATAAGCCAAACATATTGTTGGCTTTAAGAAATTCAAATTGGTTTTGAATTAAATCGGCATTAAATAATGCTTCGTTCGGGTATGAAGCATCTTCCGGCAGGGGGTCTTTACACCAGTATTGGCGCTTAGCTTGGCAAAGAATTACATCGTGATTAGCCGCTAAAACTTCCATAAACCTCAGTCCGGCAAAATATTGACCGTAGCGCTGCTTTAGTCCGTTTAATTCGGAAATTGGTAAAGCAATTCGGTGTTTTGCGTCATAAATTGAACTTGTATGGTCGTTCTCAAAAATGGAGTTCATTTGATCTAAAATAAATGGAATGCCATTTTGGGAAAGCGTGTCCAGGGTGTTGTAAACTTTTTGTTTGTCTTTTAGCGTAGGACTCAAAATGGCATAGACTTCGTATTTTTCCTGGAATTGTTTGAGGTTGTGTATTATTCTTTTTAAGGCCAGGTCATCATTCATATTTACCAAGCCATTGTAGCTCATTTCGTCTATGACAAAAGATATGGCCGGTTTTTTTAAATAGGGAAGTTGGGTTGAATTTGCCACCGTTACTGTAAAGGAGGTTTCAGTTACGTTGGGCGATGTGTCATTGTCGTATGCCCGCAAAGTTATAATATGTTGGCCGTTTTTAACAGTCGTGGTGTCCCACCTGTAGTCAAAGCCTGTCCGATTATAGTCGAAAGTGGCTGCTGGTTGGCAAGGAGAAGCCAGCTTTAAATAAACGCAGACATCCGGCCGGTATATGCCGTAAATTTGTCCATTACCCAGTTCCCATAGTGGCCGGCTGTTGTCCCAAGAAGCAACAAGTCTGCCGTTAACTAAAATTTCAAATTTAGACAATTTTCCTTCCCATTGTTCCCTGCTGTCTAGTGCCCAGCCGGCAATTTGTACTGTGCCGGACATGTTTGTTTTATTTTTTGGCTGGTCGAGCCACATAAATGGTTTAAACTTTCCATTCGTTTGGGGACAGGCTGAAAATTCGCAAGCGGGGCCTGTGCGGCTGACGTAAGTTTTACCGTC
>CAZPRQ010000019.1:0-10137 GCA_964589415.1 uncultured Candidatus Saccharibacteria bacterium | reverse complement strand
TCTTCGTAGGTAAGGGCTTTGGCCGTGTTTTCCTTAATAGACCAGAAAATGCCCAGTATAAGGCAAGCCACGGCCGTTAATACAAGAATTTTTTTTGTCATGGAGGTAAAAAAAGGAATTAATTTTTTATACTATTTCATACTGGTAGTTTATCAGATATTAGCCATTGACAAAAATGCCAGGAAAACCTATACTGGCTGGTTCTTTTTAATTCGGCTTTCGCGGTTAAATTTAGTCGCTCAACTTTTTTAATAGGTTGGGTCGTGAGAATAGTATATTAAAGCACATTTTGGTTGCTTCAAGGCTGTTTGGAAATTTTATTAGGACTTACGCGGCGCGGCCATTGCTTGAGGCATCTGGCTTTATCAGTAGGTAACAATGGTAAGCGCGTAAGTCTTAATTAGAAGTTTTCAGGCAGCTCTGCGGCATTGTTCGCTAGGGTAAATTTCGAAGGAGAAAGTAAATGTTTTGTAAGACAGCGGTCTTGGTGCTGGCCATCTCCAGCGGTTTTGCGCAAGAGGCGGGCAGCGGAAACGCGGCGCCAATGCCGCCAATTCCCTCCGTGCCGGTTCCCACGCAGCCGTTTCAGCCGCCTGTAAATGAATGGGCGGCAAAAATGAAAGTCTGCGGAACTCTGCCTATTCTCTCGTTTCAAGACAACAGCTCGCAGGCGGTCTTCCTTTCCTGCGGGCCGCGGGAAGGACAGCCTGTGGCAGCGTACAAGCTTGCAACGGCCCCGGCGCAGTTTAACGCGTCGACTTGGCTGGGAAGTGAGTTTGCCGGTTTGGCGTTTCCCGGCCGGCTGTGGAGGCTGGCAGATGGCGTGTGGAGGGAAAGTGCTTCCTCGTATGGCAGTTCGCTTTTTTGGGACAGCCGCGTCGGTCTACTCGTAAGCGGCGCCGGAGCGTCTGGCAGCCACGAGCTTTTTTCCAACACACTAGTTCAAGGCCCCGCGTGCAACAAGATTGCCCGGGTCGGTGAATACATTTACTGCTTAGACGGCGGCGGCATTTTTAGGAAGGTTGGCAGCCAGTGGCGTTATGAGGCAACAATCCAGAATGCCAACGGCATGGCCGGCGACAACGCCTACTTGTACATAACTACCTCGGCTCAGTATGGGATGGGCGGAGCCGTAAAGCCCGTGTCGGGGATAAACACAGAGCCGGTACTACCGTCCTTTGGTGCGCAGATGCCCCAGGAATGGGGAAGCATTGTCCGCCTGTCACAGGCGCCAGACGGCTCATTGTACGGGCCAAAAGTCATAGCCGACGGTCTGGAGTCCGGTTGGAATTCGGTGGTCGCTGGCGGAGGCAAGGTGTATGTAACAAACTTTGCGCGGAGAGGCGGCGAAGCCAAATGGGAAATTCTCTACACTGACTCCTTTGGCGCGACCGGTGTGTTTTTGTCCAACCAGGAGCTGGTTAAGTTCGGGGGCGGGGAGTACGCGTACCCCCAAGCGTTAGCCCTGGTACCCTCAACGCCTTAAGGGCGGGATGTGCAGTCAATTCCGGCGGATTGGTTTTACCATTCCGCCGGCTTTTTTTATAAATTTTGTAGACAAAAAATAATTTTTATGCTATAATTATTTTAAGAAAAGTTTTAGGAAAGAAACAAAAATAAAAAATTAAATTTTCCACTACTTGGGTTCAAAAATAAACTCAAGTATGAGGAAATGAAATAAAGAACGGTATGAATCCTTATACCTATAAAAGACGCCGGGAAACGGCGGCTAAAGTGCCAACTTCTCCGGCGCCATTATTTGGCAGGGCGGCGGAATTTGTTATGGACATGCTAACAGCTCCCATCCACAGTTTGGTGGCGCTGGCTTTTGTAGCTTTCGCGGCCAGTTCCGCGTTTGGCTTAACCTTAAATGCCAATGCTGAATTATCCGCCTTGAATTTTGATATTGAACCTGGGACAAATAATTTGTCCGCGGCTACTGATCATGGCCGTGTGCTGGGAGAGCAGACAACTGCAAATGTGGAAGAATTGGCTTCGGCTATATATAGTATTAGTGCAATGCCCATGGAATATGACCATGAGTCGGGGCTCTGGAGTTATGGCGTGGAGGTAAATTTTCCGGAAAACTTACTGGCCAATGGCGTGTTAATGCTGGGGAAAAAAGAATTGGCAAAAGATTTTAAAGGCAGTGCTAGTTTTGCCACAGGGGCAGTGTTTAAACCAGGCAGCCGTGCGGAAATAAATTTGGTTAACAAAACGGCTAAAGGGTTACAGCGGGTGGCAATGATTGTTGTGTTGGTGCCTCCGGCTTTGGACGCGGAGTATTCAGACGCAGATGAGAGTTTAAAAATTACAGACACTAAAGATGTAAAATCACTACAAATTGGTGGAAAGAAAATTAAATAGTTTTTACATGGGTCGTGAAAAATTTAATATTCTAAAATCCTACAAGTAATTCTTGTAGGATTTTTTTAAATTTCTTAAATCGTCTATAATGCATGTATATGTTAAGACAAAAATCTGAAAGGTATATGCTTGTCGACGGAAACGCCCTAATTCATAGGGGTTTTCATGCGATTCCCAATTTAACCAATAAAAAAGGCGAGCCCACGGGGGCCGTGTTTGGCTTTACATCCATACTGCTTAAGGCTATTAAGGATATTAAACCCACGCACATAGCGTGTACTTTTGATTTGGCTGGACCAACCTTTAGGCATAAAAAGTTTGACGGCTATAAAGCCCATAGGGTAAAAGCTCCACAGGAGCTTTATGACCAAATTCCAAAGGTTAAGGAAGTTGTAAGGGCTCTAAATATTCCCGTGGTGGAAAAGGAGGGCTATGAGGCTGACGATTGTTTGGGAACTTTGGCCGTCCATATTCATAAGCATCATCCTGAGGCTGACGTAATTATTGCCACGGGCGATTTGGATACTTTGCAGCTAGTGAACCATAGAATTAAAGTTTACACTTTGCGCAAAGGACTGGCCGACACTGCCATTTATGACGAAAAGGCGGTAAGAGAGCGTTATGGGTTGGCTGTGGACCAAATGGTTGACTATAAGGCTTTGCGCGGCGATCCGAGCGATAACATTCCGGGAGTAAAAGGCATTGGGGAAAAAGGGGCCGTTGAGTTAATAAAACAGTTTGGTTCCATAGACAATTTGTACGCGGTTTTGCATAAAGAAATAAAGCAGGCCGGACTTAAAATTCCAAATGACAAATATCAAATTCCAAATAAATTTCAAATTTCAAAAATAAAAAGTCGGACAATCAATCTTTTGCTGGAGCAAGAAGACCAAGCCAGGATGTCATATGAGTTATCGCTGATTGATCGCAATGTCCCCATTGAAACAGAAGTGCCGGCGTATAGTTTTATCGATAGCGATCGCCAGAACGTGTTTAAGGTTTTTCAAAAGTTGGAATTTAAGAGTTTTTTAAATAAATTACCAAATCCAAAGTCAGAAATCCAAAATTCTAACGAAGAAATCCTCACCCCGTCTCTCTCCCAAAGGGAGAAGGGGGAAAGCAGTATTGGTAAGCAAGATTACGAGTTGGTGGATACGGAAGAAAAATTATTAAAAATGCTTAAGGTATTATCATCCGCAAATGAAATCTCCGTTGATACCGAAACTACAAGCATAAATGCCATTGAAGCTGAGCTGGTTGGTGTTGGCTTAAGTATTGAGCCGGGTAAGGCGTACTATGTACCGGCCGGATTGGCTTTGGGATCCAATGCTTTGAAGGCTTTGCTTTCGGGTAACCAATCCGCCTTTGCCAAGGCTATGGTGGATGATCCTAATTTGAAATTGGGAAGATGGGCTAAAATAGGCCACAACCTCAAGTACGACATGCAGGTCTTGTCCACCGTCCACTATCCACTATCTACTATTTCCTTTGATACCATGATCGCGTCGTATTTACTAAACGCAGGCACTCGCCAGCATAATTTGGACGCGGTGGCTTTTAGCGAATTGGGTTACCAAATGCAGCCCATAACCGACCTTATTGGCAGCGGAAAAAACCAAATTACAATGGATAAAGTACCGGTGGAAAAAGTTTCATGGTACTGCGGCGAAGATGTGGACATGGCTCTTCGCTTAAAGGAGATTTTTGAACCGGAGCTGAAAAAGCAGGGGTTGGATAAAATTTTCAGAGATATAGAAATGCCTTTAGTGGAAGTGTTGGCCGCAATGGAAGCCAATGGCATTAAGCTGGACGGGAAAATGCTAAACAGGCTTGCGGGCGAAGCTGAGGTGGAAATTAAGAGGTTGGAAAGAGAGATATACGATCTCACCGGTGAGGAATTTAACATAGCTTCACCTAAACAGCTTAAAGTGGTGTTGTTTGAAAAGATGGGGCTTGAGGCAATAAATAACCGAAAAACCAAAACCGGAATTTCCACGGCCGCCGGGGAATTGGAAAAAATGCTCGGCCAGCACGATGTAATTCCAAAAATTTTAGAATATCGGGAAGTTACCAAGCTCTATAATACGTATTTACTTACATTGCCGGAACTGGTGAGTAAAAAGACAGGGCGGCTGCATACCAATTACCAACAGACCATAGCGGCTACGGGAAGGTTGTCTTCCACGGATCCGAATTTACAAAATATCCCTGTGCGCGGTGAGGGTTTGGGAGCGGAAGTAAGAAAGGCTTTTGTGGCCGAAAGCGGCTATAAATTATTGAGTCTGGATTATTCGCAGATTGAACTCCGCATTGTGGCGCATTTGGCCAAAGATAAGACCATGCTGGATGTCTTTAAAAAAGGGGAAGATATTCATACTCAAACCGCGATGTCTATTTTTGGGGTTACGGCGGATAAAGTAACTAAGGACATGCGCCGAGACGCGAAAACTATTAATTTTGGCATTCTGTACGGTTTATCCAGTTTTGGATTATCGAGCCGGATAGGGGAAGTTTCCAGGGCTGAAGCAAAGGAGTTTATTGAAAAATATTTTAAGGCTTATCCGGCAGTAGAAGACTATATTGAACAAATTCGGCTTCAGGTAAATGAAGAAGGGTTTGTTAAAAATGAGCTGGGGCGAATGCGGAGATTTCCGGAAATAAAATCTTCTCAGTTTTTTGTGCGGGCCGCGGCCGAGAGGCAGGCGGTTAATTTTCCCATTCAGTCATTGGCGGCCGATGTAATTAAAGTCGCGATGATAGAGATTCATAAAGTGATTAGTGGACAGTGGGCAGTGGACAGTAAAAATTCAGAAGTAAATCTACCCACTGATTGCAGGATGCTCCTCCAAGTGCATGACGAGTTAGTATTTGAGGTCAGGGCAGACAAGGCGGAGCACTATGCTAAAATTTTAAAACCTCTAATGGAAGAAGCAATATTGCTGTCAGTGCCTATAAAAGTAGAGGTTAAGGTGGGAGACAATTGGGGAGAAATGAATAATTTAATAATATAAAAATGGAAGTAGTAGAAAAAATACAGGCGCAAATAGAAGTTTATAAAGGGGGAGAAGGCGCCTCGGTACAAGTTAAATTTCAAGGTGAAACTGTTTGGCTGTCATTGCAGCAAATGGCAGATTTATTTGGCAGAGATAAATCTGTAATCTCCAGGCACATTAAAAATATCTTTAATTCCTCCGAGTTAAAGCGGAATTCAGTTGTTGCAAAAATTGCAACAACTGCCTCTGATGGTAAAATTTATCAGGTTGACTGCTATAACTTAGATATGATTATTTCCGTGGGCTATAGAGTCAATTCCAAGCGAGGTACGGAATTTCGCATTTGGGCTACCCAAAGGCTGAAGGACTATTTGGTGAAAGGCTATGCTTTAAATGAAAAACGTTTAAAGGATTTGGAAAACGCGAGTATTAAAATAAAAGAGCTGAAAGCGGCCAACAATCTATTGCGATCTGTCATCCAGTCACGCAGGGCAGAAGGGTATGAAAAAGAGTTGCTTTCCATAATAACCGAATATACCAATACCTGGTTCGTACTTAACGGCTATGATGAAGGCAAGTTAAAGATTGAAGAAGTAAATACCAGGCCGGCGCGCCCGCTGGTTTATGAGGATGTTGTTAAGGCCATTATGCAGTTTAAAAATCGGCTAATGGCCAAAAAAGAGGCCAGTAGTTTGTTCGGACAGGAAGTCGGAGGTAAGTTAAAAGGCATTTTAAGCGGTATACACCAAACGTTTGCCGGCAAAGAGCTATATCCTTCTTTGGAAGAGAAAGCTTCTCACCTGTTGTATTTTTGCGTCAAAGATCATCCATTTACAGACGGTAATAAGCGCATTGGCAGCTTGCTGTTCTTGCTATTTTTAATAGAAAATAATTATCTAATGAATAAAAAAGGCGAGCGTAAAATAAATGACAGCGCACTGGCAGCCTTAGCCTTGCTTATTGCCGAAAGCAAGCCTCAAGAAAAATCTGCTTTGGTGGCGCTGGTCGTGAATTTAATCAACCGTGGATAGAATATGATATACTTATTTATATTTAATATTTATCTTTATTTGAAGGATGATCATGAATAAGCCGGCCGGGCATATGCCAGGGGCCCAAAAAAAATATAATAGGCTGGAAGTTTGGTTAAGCACAATATTTAGAACCATAGCTAAGCTTTTTGTAAGTTAATTGAATTCCATACATATAAAAATCGTCCCACTAAGCGGCGGGACGATTTTTATATGTACAGGACTTCCGCGCTTGCCATTGTTTGCAACTGGCAAAGCCAGATTGCCAAAACAATGACTGCGCCGCAAGCGGTTTGGCCAATTACTTCGTTGTTTTTCTTGGGCAGTAATGGATGGAATTCATTTCCAGCCAGCTTACTCCGGTTTTATTCGCCGTAGTTAAACTACGCCTCATAAAACCAGCGAAAAACGCCTCGTATTTATCACCCCATTCCTGCCAAGCAGAAGAATGGGGACCCCGATTTAGCCAAACGCGTAAGTCCTGATGTGAATATAGTTAGAATGATTTGTTTTTAGGCCAATTTTGATATGGCCTTGGCAAGTCGGGATTTTTTGCGGGATGCGGTATTTTTATGAATAACCTTAGTTTTGGCGGCTTTGTCCAAAGCTTTCATTGCAGTGCCTAAAATGGCGGCGGCTTCGGATTTTTTACCTTCGCTAATGAGTTTTTTTACGTCCTTTATGGCTTTTCTATAAGCGTCCTTTTTGGCAATATTTCTGACACGGCGCCGGATTGACTGGCGCATGGCTTTTGCCGCGGATTTGGTATTGGGCATAGATGAATTATTGAGTTTAAAGTTATAAAGTTAAAAGTGCGACACTGCTGTACTTAGGCTTTTGAGCGGAGCTTAAGTAACAAGATTTTAGCAGAAAATGGTTATTCTGACAAGCGGGGGGCAATGTCATCGTGTGGGTATTGTGGGCGCTGTTGCGGATTTTCCGGATTCTTTTTGTTACCCAATGGATTGGATAACCGATCAACTTCTGTATATAGTGTATTTTCTTCATGCTCAGGTATAGGGCGGTGAATATCTGCTTCTTGATTATATAATTCGTTTATGTCTGGATTATTATTTTTTGACATGGATTTTATATTAATTACCATTCAAGTATGGCATATTTTGAATAAAAAAATAAGGCCGGCCTCGCGTCGTGTGACGCGGGTCGGCCTGTAACGCTTGCACTTAGCGCCTCCGCAAGAGTCGCTTAAAATCCAGTCGATACTCCGTAAAGAAAAGGTGCGCCCAGCCGTGAGGCGCTTTGTTTGCTCTGTAACCGAAGCCATAAGTCGGTGACGCCTCTATAAATATCCGAAAACCCTTGCCTAACTCGTGGTCCGGCTCTTCTTCAACTTCTTCAGCGTGATGGTGATCCGCGGGTGCCGGTATGATTCCGTGATGGAGATATTCGGCGCTAAAGCCGATTTGCAGCCATTTGTAGCCTACGCTAACATGGGTGGGATCCAAAAATGTCCTGCTATTGTTGAGTCCATGTCGTGACAATGATTGTAGCAGATGGGCGTCGGTAATTAGGTAAAGATTGTTTTTCAGATTTTTCCTTCCCAAAAACCGAATGCCCAACCCGCCGCCAGCATGTTCACCGTAGGTACCGTAAGCAGACGTAATTAGTTTGGCATTTTCACCGTTTATTAGCGCGTAGCCAACTCCGCCAAATCCCAAAATTCCACCGAGCGCTTTGTAAGTGTGGTTCTCCAGGTAAACCCGGTCTGTGCGGCGTTCAGGATCGTGGGCGCTCTGCCGTTCTGACAGAGGGACCATAGCGTTGAAGTTGACGAACTTTGTGTTCGTGGCGATAACCCCTTCCATCGTTGCCGGCTTTACGCCTTGTTCGTGATTGGCATTAGTAGTCGTACCGTGGTCTTTGGCACTAAGACCCAAGACTAATACAGGCAGAAGCATGAGTGCGTGCTTCATTTTATTTTACCTCCTTGTCAGAAAGAAATTGAAAAACCGCTCCGCGATCGGAGCGATTTATAGTATTAGATTACTAAATTATAGGTTGTTGTCAAGGGTATCTAGCCTTGACAAGGGGCTTATAAAAAAAGCGGAAGGCTGGGCCTTCCGCGGAGACTTTTATGGGTCTAATGGGGTTTAATGGCGTATCGGACAGTGCGCATCCGGGTAGTCTGCCACGTAAAGCGGTAAGCGAACGCAAAACCTCGAAACGGGCCGGGGCTTACCAGGAGCCGTAATTGCTGAAGCCGCTTTTTTGGGGGAAGCGGAAGCTTAAATTCCGGAGGTAGCGTAGGTTTTGCGCCTAGTATGTTACTAGTAATATCGTGCCATTTGGTTAGGTTGGGGGTTAGAGGTGAGGGGTTTTTGTTTGTGGCGGACAACATACCCATACTGCCCGGCATAGATTGTCCATACAGCACCCCGGTGGTAGCCATTGTAAAAAGAATTAGTCCTCTTTTAAACATACCAGGCAGTGTAGGTAATTTTGCCGTTTTCGTCAAAACAAAAACCGGACGATTTGAGCCGTCCGGCTTAAGTTTAAGAAAGAATATTTTTTTCAAACCAATTCAAATGAAAAAGCTCTTTATATTCTTCCAAGTTGGTCATTATTTTACCGAAAGGCAATATGCCTGTGAGAAGAGGCTTTCCATATATTTTTTCCTGCATTTGGGGTGTTGGTTTCCAATTCATATAGGCGGCAGTAAACAGTTTATGCAATTGGTAGCATTCTTGCAGCATGACGAGCTGTTTAATTTTCTCAAAATTTTTTTTGCGAATCGCTTCGTAAATTTTTTCTGCCTTGCCGCCAAGCTCCTGCATTAGCGGTATTATGTCCTCTGGGGCAATGAAGTTGCCATTTACCATTACCGCAAAGTGGGTTAGGTTGGTAATAGGGTTTCCACTTTTTAAAATCGTATGGCAACCCAAGAAAGCAAATTCCCACTTAACATCTTTGTAGAATTGGTAAATTTTTAAATCCTTGACGGGGGATAAAAATTCTTTTTTCCAAATTTCTTGTGGAGCTAAGTCCGGAAAATGCCTTATTATGAGCTGATAGGAATGATCCGGAGTGTGAAGCGTATATGGGCCGTAGGCATCCCAGCCAAAATCCGTAACCACATCGTTGTAAAGTCCGTGTACAAGCGAGCCGGCAGCGGTTATGAGTTGGCCTAACTGCTTTGCAAATAATTTATTACCTTCACTCCAAGGTATGGTTGTAATTATTTGGCCGGTTTCTTGCCGGTCGTGGACCGGATTGCTGGTTAAGCCATATGGGTCTTCCGGGCAGCACTGCTTTAGCATAAGGGCAAAAAAATTGGCCATTCTGGCGAAATTTTTTGCATTTTTCCCGTTTAAACCTTTTGCGGAAGGGATAATTTTTTGTAAGATCGCCCTCATGCTGGAGGGTCCGGGCAATAAATGCCGTATAGATTGGTAGTTTTTATGGTCCAAATCCAAAACATCCATAACCAACATAAACCGTTGTACCCACAAGTCATACCAAAGCGGATAGAAATGGAAAAAATCCAGCGGTTGGAACGCGTCTATGGTGTTGCCCGCGTACAGCAGGAAAGACGCTTTTGCGTACTCCGATATCCACGATTTATTCATATATTTTTTGTAGTGGGGAAAACACTACATTTGTAGTGTTTTCCCCACTGAATATTATTTAGGACTTACACGTTTGGCCAAGTCGGGGTCCCCATTCTTCTGCCTGGCAGGAATGGGGTGATAAATCGGGGTCCCCATTCTTCTGCTTGGCAGGAATGG